>NZ_CALGOG010000074.1:0-16786 GCF_937958135.1 uncultured Thermosynechococcus sp.
ACTTGGCGGCTCAGGCGGGAGTACGCTACTCGCTTGAGAATCCCTTGGCCTATGTTGACAGTAATATTGTCGGCTTTATCCACATTTTGGAAGCCTGTCGCCACCATCAGGTGGACCATCTGGTCTATGCCAGTACCTCAAGCGTCTATGGCGCCAATAAAAAACTCCCCTTTTCTATTCACGATAATGTTGATCACCCCTTGAGCCTCTACGCAGCCACCAAGAAAGCCAACGAACTGATGGCGCATACCTACAGCTACCTTTATGGCCTTCCCACGACTGGGCTGCGCTTTTTTACCGTTTATGGCCCTTGGGGGCGTCCTGATATGGCATTGTTCAAGTTTACCAAAGCCATTTTGAATAATGAGCCTCTGCCCGTCTTCAACTATGGCAAGCACCGCCGCGACTTCACTTACATTGATGACATTGTGGAAGGGATTCTGCGCGTGCTTGATCGGCCTGCGGCGCCTAATCCACATTGGAACGGAGAGCGTCCTGACCCAGCAACCAGCTTAGCGCCTTGGCGTATTTATAATATTGGTGCCCACCGACCCATTGAACTCTTGCGCTACATTGAGCTTCTGGAAACCTATCTGGGCAAAAAAGCGCACTTAAATCTCCTACCCCTGCAGCCAGGGGATGTTCCTGATACCTATGCAGATGTCACCGCTTTGAAGGAAGAGACAGGATATGAGCCAACCACACCCGTGGAGGTGGGTGTGAAGCGATTTGTTGAATGGTATTGCGACTTTTATATGATTCGTGTGTAGAGGGTTACTATGGTTCTCAATCAGAATCACTACAGTGGTAGTGCAAAAGAAGAAATCCCAGAGGATTTTAAGACTTCTAACAAAGAAGGTAGTCTTTTTCAGCCAATTACTGCTGATAGAATTACCATTGCTGAGCTGTTCCTAGGAATTAAAAGACGGTGGAGAACTGCAACTCTTGTAGGACTAGCTGTAGGGGCTGCATTCATTGGCTACTACTACCGATCCCTCAGAAGCTACCAGCGAACGATTTCCGTGCAAGTAGAGGCGATTAAGCCTTTAGGGAGAAGACCTGGAACTACTAGAGAATTAATTAAGAACTTGCCTGAAGCATTACCTAGTTTACCTCTGCTTTCAGGGGAAACCACAGGTGATACCAGTACTCTCATACAAATTCTCAAGAGTGACTTAGTGCTTAGACCCCTCTATGACAAGCTTTTGGAAGCTGATCCTGAGCTAGACTCTAAGAGTTACACCTATGAATCTTTTCGGAGAAGTATCAAGATTGAGCCACAGGAATCTGGTCGTTTTCGTCTCGGTAATACCAGTTCCAAAATTATTCAAATTACATTCTCATTTAGTAACAAGGATAAACTAAAGTCTGCTCTCAATCTATTCGCAGAGAAAATCATAGAATTTAATGAAAAAGAAAAGCAGCAACAAATTTTTCAGAATTTACGATATGTTAACCAAGAGATTCAAAAAACACTTAGCCAAATTGATGATCTTGAAGATCAGTTGAACCGGTTTCGAGCTGCAAATCAAGTATTGAAACCGGATTCCATAATAGGCTCTGGCAGTGATATAGGTTTATACCAAAAGCAGTTAGACAGCTTGATTGCTAAAAGAAACGAAAATGTTGCCAATATAGAATCTGTACAGCAGACTTTTGATTCTATCAACTCACAGTTGCGAATGACCCCTGCTGAAGCACTTGTTGCTTCTAATTTCAGTACTTCAACTAACTACACTAACCTTTTGAGAAACCTAATAGATGTGGAAAAGAAGTTAACTGAAGAGATAAGTAAGTTGCAATCTGATGCACCTACTGTTCGCAGCCTTGAGGAAGAGAGGCGCTTGATACTCCGGCAAATTAAACAAGCAGCTCAGCAGATTGCTCAGAGAAATCAATTACCAATGCCAAAGGATTTGGTTCCCTATCGAAGCTCTGTTGAAGAAGGATTGATTGGTAAGTACATTGAAGCGAAAGTCGAGCTTGAATCCTTGAAGCGCTTGGATGCAGAGCTTTCTCGGCAGATTGATGCAACTCGTCAGGAACTAGTTCGGTTGACACGTCTATCAAACCCCTATCGCAAAATTGAGCAACGTATAGCAGCAGCACAGGAATCCCTTCGACTTCTGCTTCAGACGCGGCAATCACTACAACTGCAAATTGCACAGCAGGATTTTACATGGCGGGTACTCTCAGATATTAATGATATAGAGCAATATAAGGTAACGATACCACTCTTAATGGCATTAGCAATTGCTTTGATGTTGGGAACTGCTTCTGGAGTTATTTTAGCGTTGATCTTAGACTCGATAGATTCCCGCTTCTTGGAGGTTGAACAAGTTCGGCAAAACACTCGACTTTCAATTGTTGGACAGATTCCTTTAGCCAGGGAGTTCGATCAGTATTCGTTTACACGCCTAGAAACGCCCCTTACGCTTTGGGGACTCCAACACCAGCTGGCAGGGGCAACACCTGCATTTAAGGAAAGTTTTTATTTCCTTCTAGCTCATTTAGAACAACTCGGTCTTCAGCGCACGCTGGCCGTAACCTCTGCCCAGTCAGGGGAGGGACGGACAACAATCGCAGCTTATTTGGGACTGGCTGCAGCGACCTCTGGTAAGCGAGTTTTGCTCGTGGACGCAAATCTGCGTCAACCGGGGCTGCACCAAGTTTTCGGGATTGCAAACAGCGGCGGTCTCACTGAGCTATTGACAGGGGTGCTTCCCCTGCCCAACTGGTTTAGTTGTCTTGAAACTCACTCGGAAAAACTTTGGATCCTGACAGGGGGGCAGCCGCACCCAGAACCAACGAGTTTGCTGAGTTCTTCCCACTGGCAGAGTTTTTTGGCTTCTGTCCAACCTGCGTTTGACTTGGTTATTGTTGATACGGCACCTATGGTGCAGTATGCAGAAACGAATCGCCTTGTGGCCAGTGTGGATCAGGCACTGTTTGTGGTACGTTTGGGCAAAACAAAACGGGAGATGTTTGCCAAGGCGCTCAAGGAGTATGATTTGGGGCTGAAGAATAAGGCAATGGGTATCGTGGTTAACGGGGTACGGGCAGCTAAGCAGAGCCAGATGGAAGGTCTTCCAGTGTTATCTTCTTTTATCCCTCAGTCAGCAGCAATGAGTTAGGGCAAGTTACGGTACACGGCGCGATCGCCGGTAAAAGCAAGAGCCAATGAAGGAGACTGGTAGGAGGCCAGCAAAGATCCGCAGGACTATCAACAAATGAGCCAAGAAGGTGAGGCCAACCCAAAAAAGGGGAAACCAATGGGTTCGTGGATCGAGGGGGGGAAATGTGCGATAGGCCAGCCAAATTAAGGCAGGCGGCAGTGTAATCAGCAAAATGGCCAGAATAATCGCAGTGTAGGTCAGAGTAACAGGAGGACGATTGAGCGATCGCCAGTGGGTACCGGTCCACTGCCAGCGAAAGGGCATGGCACTATCTTCGAGCCGCGCCGTTTGATGGACAACATCTAGGCTGAAAATATGGCGACAAAAGTTACAGGCATAGGTATCCATCAGTACCATCGGTGCAATTTGTCCGTGGCGGCAAACGGGGCATAAATAGACCCCATTGGTTTCCAAGGGCTGAGCAGTGGACTCTGACATACCTAAGCTTGGGGATGGAGCGCCCGCTGTTCAAGACCTCGATAGAGGCGGTTAAGGGCATTCATATAGGCTTGGGCAGAGGCCACAATAATATCGGTGTTGGCAGCATGACCTGAATAAATGCGATCTTCGTGCTGTAGGCGAATCGTCACTTCACCCATAGCATCAATGCCGGCGGTAACCGATTGCACCGAGTATTCAATGAGGCGGTTGGGAATCTGTACCACCCGGTTAATAGCGCGGTAAACGGCATCCACAGGCCCTGTGCCAATGGCTGCGTCGGTTAATTCTTCGCCACTGGGGGTACGCACGGTTACTGTTGCCGTCGGGCGGGCATGATCCCCACAGGAAACTTGGACAAATTCCAGTTGATAGCCCCGCAGATCAATCCCTTGGGTCTCATCCTTGGCAATGGCCTCTAGATCGCGATCCGTGATTTCTTTTTTCTTGTCTGCCAGCTCCTTAAAGCGCAAAAAGGCCTTATTGAGTTCAGTTTCACTGAGGTCAAAGCCCAATTCCCGCAGGCGGGTGGCAAAGGCATTACGACCAGAGAGCTTGCCCAAGACAATTTGGTTATCAGCAAGACCAATGAGTTGGGCGTCCATGATTTCATAGGTTTGCTTGTGCTTGAGGACGCCATCTTGGTGAATCCCCGATTGATGGGCAAAGGCATTGGCACCAACGATCGCCTTATTGGGTTGAATGAGCATCCCCGTTAGGTTTGAGACTAAGCGAGAAGTTTTGTAAATTTCACGGGTGTTGATATTTGTCAGAGGTGCTTCGGATTCGGGTGGACGCCCCAGGAAGGGATTAAAGTACTGTCGCCGCACATAGAGCGCCATCACCAATTCCTCAAGAGCAGCATTCCCTGCCCGCTCACCAATGCCGTTAATCGTACACTCCAGTTGCCGCGCCCCATTTTTCACTGCTTCAAGGAAGTTGGCCACAGCTAAACCCAAGTCGTTGTGACCATGAACAGAGATGACGACGCGATCAATATTGGGCACATTTTCCTTAATCCCTTTGATCAGGGCACCGAATTCCGCAGGGGTGGTGTACCCCACCGTGTCGGGAATATTTACCGTGGTAGCGCCGGCATCAATCACCCGCTCCAGCACTTGGTAGAGAAACTCGGGATCGGTTCGCCCCGCATCCTCAGGGGAGAACTCCACATCATCCACAAAGGACTTGGCATAGGCCACCATTTCGGGGGCAATTTCCAAGACTTCGGCGCGGGTTTTCCGCAGCTTGTACTCTAGGTGGATATCGGAGGTGGCAATAAAGGTGTGAATGCGGGGATAATAGGCAGGCTTCAAGGCCTTGGCGGCGGCTTCAATATCTTGGCGGGTAGCGCGGGCAAGACCGCAGATCACGGGAGAGGTTTCACTGCTACCAACCGTTTCCGCAATCCGCTGTACGGCTTCAAAGTCACCGGGACTAGCAAAGGGGAAGCCCGCCTCAATAATATCCACCCCCAGTCGCGCCAGTTGACGGGCAATCGTGAGTTTTTCATCCACATTCAGGGAGGCACCCGGCGACTGTTCACCGTCCCGCAGTGTGGTATCAAAAATCAACACCCGATCAACGGTCTGGGGAGGATATTTAATACGCATAGACAAGCCCCATTTAAGCTTGAAAAATAGTAGCAATTATTTTAACTCTAACATCTTCACTGGGGAGCGATGCCTAGGGCACTTGCCAAATGCGTTGGTGATAACTGGGCAAATGATCCAAATCTACCGTTGATCCATGGTGATGAGGGTGATCCTCGTGATTATGGCTGTGGGAGTGGTGTTCATGATGAGGGTGGTGGTGATGAGTCTGGCCTGCCACCAAGC
Source organism: uncultured Thermosynechococcus sp. (assembly GCF_937958135.1). Lineage (NCBI taxonomy): Bacteria > Bacillati > Cyanobacteriota > Cyanophyceae > Acaryochloridales > Thermosynechococcaceae > Thermosynechococcus > uncultured Thermosynechococcus sp. Next base: position 5,453 of record NZ_CALGOG010000074.1, read on the forward strand.
GGAATTTACAGGTCTCACAGTTCATGGCCACCTGCCCGGTATGGGTTTCAATTTCCCGCTGTCGTGTTAGGTAAAACAGTTGTGGATGCAAGCCAATTTCCGGTAAGTTCACGTATTCAACATGCGGATAGGCAGCTTGGGCTTCTGCCGTAAGGGTATAAATTTTTTTGACCAGCGCCCCGGTAAACAGGAAGTGGGGCAGGACAATCACCCGCCGCGGTTGATAGAGATTGGCGCGCACAAACCCCACTGGCAGGCGGGGATGGGTAATGCCGATAAAGCACACCTCAACCGTTTTGTAGCCACTGCCTTCCCAAAGCATGCGGGCGAGCTTAAAGACATCGCCATTGGCATCGGGATCACTGGAGCCGCGTCCCACAACGAGAAGAACTGTTTCTTCACGGCCAATGCCTTGGGGGTTAAACTCGGGGGAGTCGAGAAGTTCAAGGCGCGATCGCCAGAGCGTTAGAATTTCCGGGGCAATGCCATAGTGACGGCCATAGTGATAGCGCAACTCAGGAAAAGCACGCCGTGCCCGATCCAACTCATTCGTAACATCAAACTTATTATGGCGAGCGGCAAAGAGCAAAATCGGCAGCACTGATAAATCCGTATGACCTGTGGCAGCGCACTGACTGAGAACTTCAACAATGGAGGGTTCAGTTAACTCCAGAAAACAGGGAAAAACAGGCCGACAGGGATCGAGTTGATAATAGGCTTGGGCAAAGTCTAAAAATGCTTGGCGACCTTCAGGATCGCGGGTTCCATGACCAACCAGTAAAAGAGGTCGAGACTGAGGAAGGGGGGGTAAATCAAGACTAAAACCGAGGGGATTGAGAATTGAATCGTTGAGCGTAACAAGCACCTTAGAAACTCCATGCCCGTGCGACGCAGGCAAATAGAGTGAACCACAGCAAGTAGGCATTCTGGCTGAGGGAAACTTCCCATCACAGCTGCGGCACAGCACCAGACTTGCACTGGATTTTCCCTACAGGCTGCTCTTCACAGTGAACGTCGCCAATTGTAACGAGATTCTCAGACCCCTGTCTATGCCAGGGGTGGGCACCGTAGGATCGAGAACGCCGATGGTTTAGCTATAAATGGCTTGAGTAACGGCCCATGGGTCGAGACGATTTCAACACCGCCTTTGGGGGTAATACAGCCTTGGACGCTGGGCGATTGCTTGACATTCCCCGCTACAAAAGCTTCAACAATGCCGTCAAGGGTATTAAACCGTTGCCGATAGGAGACCCAAGTTTCATTGGGAGCTTGAAAAGCCATCTCCTCTGGGCTGTTTTCAATCCGCTGGAGATGATCGGGCGCGTGCAGGCTGCTGAAGGGTCGCAGTGGCCGTAGGTCGAGAACGGCATTACCTTCTCCAGAAAAGGCCTCATTCAGTTTTATAACTACTTGTTGAAGTTCAGGACATTTTTCTTGGAGGTGGGCGATCGCTCGCACCAATTCCGGTACACTCTGCAGGAAGCCACTGCCAATGGGGTGCAGAATCCCTGCCGCTGCAAACATGTCACATAGATCATGCGAGTACGTGGATTCCGCAACTGGATCAGCGTATAAAGTGAGTGGGTGTAGCCTGAAATCTTGGCCAAGTCCGGTTGGGGAGCACCACCACAATATCGCGCTCAATGCCGGCGGGGCCTTTGGGCAACTCACCGTTCCGTCCCAACACTCCAGAAGGCTCATCTGCAGTTGGCGGAACTCCTCGGCAATTGACACCCATTAATTCCTAACCTATTCCTGCCAGTGTAGAGAGTTCACCACAGTACCCCTCGGATCGTTAGACTTGTCCTTGCAAACTTTCTTTACTGAGCCATCAAATCTTCTTGGTCAACGTAGCGTGCCCCAGCAAAGACCTCACGGGTGGTGCGGCTATACCAATTCCGAAAGGAAGGTCGCTTGAGCAGGGGGCGTGTCCAGTGACTACCGCCCTTGAGGACAAAGTGCTCGCCATCAAAGTAGGGTGCAGAATAGCCACGGTAAGGATAGCTCTGGAACCCCGGATAGGGGGCAAAAGGACTTTGCGTCCACTCCCAAACATAACCCTTATTCAGGAGTCCTTGCTGAGCAGCAATTTCCCATTCTCGTTCACTGGGTAGGCGTTTGCCTCGGAAATGGCCATAGGCTTCTGCTTCGTAGAAACTGAGTCCCCACATAGGCAGGTCTAAGTTCTCAGGGATGGGGTAGAACGGTGAGGTAATTTCCTCTGCTTTGCGCCATTCCCAACCCCTGCTTGACCACCATTCCCGTCGCTGATAACCACCCGCTTCAACAAAGGCGAGAAATTCCCGCCACGTCACCGGTGCTGCATCAATCGTAAAAGGCAGCAGTTCAATACTCTGGATCGGCTGCTCGTTATCAAGGGCTAAGGGGTCTTCACCGCCAACGACATAACTCCCAGCAGGAATCTGTTGAGGTTTCTGTGGGCACGATGGGCTAGGGGGTAAGGTGGTAAAGATCCCCTGCATTGCCAGCACCATTTGCATCGTTTCAGTGTGTTGAGCTTCATGCTGTAAAATCCACCACCAGAGACGAAGTTCCCGTTGCCACTGCTCAGCGGTGAGAGTGTACAGGCGATCGCCCGTGCGTTGGCGAATCTCTGCGAGGTAATTGAGTAATTCATTGTACGGTGGTAAGTATTGTCGTTCCACCTTGGGGCGACCATCAGCGGCATACCAATAGCGATCGCGCTCACAGATGGCCGAACGCTCAGGCAATAGCCAAAAGGCTTCCGTGTAGCCAATGTGCCCTAGATGCCACCCCACAGGACTATAGAGAGGATGGGGCTGAGCACAGAGGACAGCCTCGCTCAGCGGAGCAACTAGCTGAAGGGTAAATTCCCGCTGCTCCTGAAAAGCTTGCCAAAAGACCTCCCGATCACAAGGGTCAAAAGGCACGGTGGTTTCAGAAGGCGTAAATTTCTGGTTCACTGTGCAAACTCGTTAACAGCAGTTGATTTTCGCCTAAAGGATACCACTCCGTTTGAGCATCTATGGGTTCTGAGGTGAGCTGAATCGTTTCGGCATCTTGACTCCAGTAGAGGGTAGGGGGTGGCGTGCCCCAGGCGCAGCGGGTGGCCAAAATATCCTTGCCATCGGTGAGAATCATGGCGGCACTGACACTGATACAAGCAGCCTGCGCCAGGGAAAAAACCGTTTGCAGCGTCTGGCGCAAAACCAGAAGGGGGGACAGGTGGGGATTTAAGCTCAATTCATTGCAAAAGAGGGCAAAGAGGTGCTCAGAATCGGTGGAGCCTTCCACAAGGTTGTAGCAAACATCCGACAGGCGATCGCGCATAGGGCGGTAGAGGGTTTGGCGAAAATTCTCGATAAAGCCATTATGCACCCCCAGCCAGCGTCCCCAGCGAAAGGGCTGTGTATTTGTCATCTGCACCGGTTGCCCACGGGTAGCGCTGCGGACATTGGCCAGAAAACAGCTTGATTCAATATAGCGGCTTAAATACTCGGTAAAATTGACATCATGCCACATGGGTAGTGCTTGCCGATAGAGAAAGGGGGGCACCTCTTGGCTGCTGGCATACCAGCCAACCCCAAAACCATCGGCATTCAAGAGTCCTGCCGTCATTTCACGGGGTTGGTAACTTTGCACCAACAGGGAATGGGGAGCCTCCACCAGAGCATAGGCAAGAGACGTTTTGCGCCCCATATAGGCATAGAGACGACACATAGATTAACATGTAAAGTTGGTAAGAATAGCCTACCGTTGATTCTAACTTTCAGCAAAGGATTTTGCTGGGGGCTATATCCAGTTTGAGGGCTGGCAGGAAAGCTGGCTAAGGTGTAGAGAAAAAAGGTTATTTGCATCAATGAACCCGACGGATTCCCTAGAGGATGATTTTCCCGACGTAGAAGCCATCGTGCCTCCTGAGCAGTCCCAAGCCGTGGGGCGATCGCAAATCCAACGCACCTTAGTCATTACCGAAACAGCCTTCCTTGCCAGTACCGCTGCTCTGCTATGGGTGATTAACTTTTATTTGCCCCTGGGGCCAGTCTTACGCCTGTTTTTTCCCATTCCCATTGCCTTGGTTTATTTACGCTGGAACCGCCGCGCAGCTTGGATGGCCGCCATTGTCAGTGCACTGCTCCTTTCTGTTTTGATGGGGCCACCCCGTAGTTTGCAATTTCTATTGCCCCACGGCATAATGGGAGTCATTTTTGGCGGCTGTTGGGCAAAAAAAGAGGGCTGGGGACGTTCCATCCTCGGTGGTGCAGTGATTGGCACCGCAGGATTTTTCTTTCAAATCAGTCTTGTGTCCATTCTGCTGGGGGAAAACCTCTGGATTTACTTCAATCAGCAGGTCACGAATTTCATTGATTGGGTGCTGGTCAATCTGAATTTGCTGCTGGAACCAACGGTGACCGCTGTCCAATTGGTAGCACTGCTGCTGGTCTTTTTTCAGTCCACAGTTTATGCCTTAGTGGTTCATATCTTGGCATGGACACTCCTAGAGCGGCTGGGTAATCCGATTCCCGATCCACCCCCTTGGCTGCGCACGATCCTTGAAGACCCCCGCTAGAGCCTTTCGAGAGAGCGGCGCTGATATAGGACTTGGGGAGTGGCACTGCCTGTACAAAACAGCACGGTTTTCAACTCCTCAAGAATCAAGTCAATGCATCGGGCGAGTGCTTCTTCTGATTCGTGGGCTGCTTGCAAAAAGGGTCGCGCTAACCCTGCAAGCCCTGCCCCAAGGGCGATCGCCTTCGCCACGTCAATGCCATTTTTTAGTCCGCCGGAGGCAATCAAGGGGATATTTGGCAGGGCGGTATGAATTTGCTCAAGGCACTGGGTGGTAGGAATGCCCCATTCGGCAAAGGCGGCTCCGAGGGATTGCTGCCGCGCATCTTGGGCACGCGCCGCTTCCACTTTTGCCCAGGAGGTTCCCCCCGCCCCCGCCACATCAATGGCCGCCACCCCCACCTCCACGAGTTGCTTGGCCACCTCTGCACTGATACCATTGCCCACTTCCTTGACAATCACAGGCACGGGGAGAGCACGACACAGAACGCCAATTTTGGTCAAGAGTCCCTTGAAGTTGCGATCGCCCCCTGTTTGGACGGCCTCTTGCAGGGGATTGAGGTGCAAAATCAGGGCATTGGCCTCAAGGAGATCAACAATTTTTTGGCACTCCCCAATGCCACAGCCATAGTTCAACTGCACCGCACCCAGGTTGGCCAACAGGGGGATCGTGGGTGCCTCCTTGCGAATGGCAAACGTTGTCATCACCTCTGGATGCTCCAGCAAGACCCGTTGGGAACCCACGCCCATGGCGATTCCTTTTTCTTGGGCTACCCGTGCTAAACGGCGATTGATTTCTCCCGCTTGGGGCGTCCCGCCGGTCATGGAGGAAATCAGCAGGGGGGCTGCCAGCCGCCAGCCGAGAAACTCCACCCCTAGATCAATCTCGGCAAAGTCCAGTTCGGGTAGGGCGCAATGCCGAAAGCGATACTTTTCAAAACCCGCCGTGATTTCCCTGTAGTCCACCTCACCCCGAATACAAAGCTCAAGGTGCTCGGCCTTGCGCTGCTCAATGGGACTGCTCACCGCTCAGATTCCTCAGTGGAAATGCACCAACATTATAGGGGTAAACCCCATTGATCCCCTGCCGCAAAAGGCCAGAGCCTACGCCTAACGGCGAAAGGGAGAGTTCAGCAAAGCGGTGGTCAACAATTTCAAGCCATTGGCTGCAGCATCGCGGTAGCGGGAATGGCCGCAGAGGATTTGCCACATGCGCTGGCGAGTACTGGGGCGCTTAACGGCCACCTGATAGGCAAGCTCTGGCCAGCGGTAAAAGAGGTTCCCCAACCGCCTCGCCCAAGCCATATCAATTCCCCATTCCTGATGCACTTGACGTGAGTAGTTGGCCAGGGCAGTGGGATCTCCCCCCAGGGCGCGGTCAATAGCCTGAGCCGCCAGCATCCCTGTAAGCAGAGAAGGGCGAATTCCCTCGCCGGTAAAGGGATCGACAATAGCGGCTGCTTCGCCCGCTAAGAGGGCATTTTGGCTGTGGAGAGGGTGATACCCTTGCCAGCAGAGGAGAGGGTGGCCGTAATGCTTTACAGATTGCAAATCCACGCCAAAATGGTGTGCATATTGGGCGCAAATGCCCCTGAAGTCTTGGGGCTTGCCACCGATAAAGGCCCCTGCACCGATGGAATAGCCGTCGGCTTTGGGAAAATTCCAGGCGTAGCCGTTCTGCACACTGCCAAAATCAAAGTGAGCCGCCCGCAGATTGTGAGAACCTAGGCGGACTTCCACCTCTAGGGCGCCGCCCCAGCGCGGTCGTTTGCGGGCTAATCCTAGCCATTTGGCCGTTGACCCCTTTGCGCCATCACAGCCAATGAGGTACAAAGCGCTGAAATCCCCGCTGGTTGTGTGCACTTGCCAGCGATCGCCCGCCCATGTAATGCCGGTTACCGCTGTCTGGGACTGTACTTGGGCACCCTGCTGCTGTGCCTGTTGCACCAAAAAATAATCAAACACGTCTCGCCGCACCATCCAAACTGCTTGGTCTGGAGGCAGTTCCAGCACTTGCGCGTCCCCCCCCTGCCACGTACAGACCATTTGCACTACTTTTAGGGAGATGGCGGGACTAAAGTCAAAATCAAACCAAGACTGCACTTGGGGTGACACACCACCCCCACAGGGCTTATAGCGGGGCAGAGCCTCCTTTTCCAGAACCAACACTCGACGGTCTCGCTTGGCCAGGTGATAGGCAGCCGCACCGCCCGCAGGGCCTGAACCAATAACAATACAGTCGTACAGCACAGGGCTACTCCTCAGTTCCTTTACACAGATGCCCAAAAAATAACAGAAATCACCTACCAAAATCCGTCGCAGTGCTCCGCCCATAGCCGAAGGCTTGGGGGGTGGTGAAGCGGCGGGCGACTGAAGGAAGCAAGCGCCGGTACTTTGTGCAGGCGACTAAGTGAAAGTGAATACTGTAAGAGCAGTGATAGAGGGTATTTAGGGCAGTGACATTAGAAGCGACTAAAGGTTATAATATTCGAGAAGCGCTGTCGGGCGGACAGTGCTGAAAATGCCCCTGGAGAGGTTCTGGCGGGGGTGTCGTTTGGGGCACCTCTCCTAAGCGTCGAGGGAACCCTAGCCAAGACTCTGTGAACGGGGAATCTCCTGCTATACGCGTTGGCGTGAGCCTGCCGTTAGGCATAGCGTTAGCGGGATGAGCGTCAAGAGAAGCTGATCTGACTGGATTCGTAGTCAGGGGGTTCGACATGGATGACAATGCGGGCCGGTCCATAGCGGTCTTCTAGGAGTATCTCAATCTGCTCGGTAATGGCATGGGCAGTGGGAATATCTTCGGCTTCGACGATTAAGTGCATCTCAATAAACACTTGGCGTCCCACCATTCCCCGCGAGCTAATGTCATGGCAATTCACCACACCGGGCACGGTCATCACTAGCTCATGAATGGCCTCAGGGGCGATCGCCACCTCATCCACCAGCCAAGGAATGTTGCTCTTGAGGACTTCCCAAGTACTCCAAAACACAAGGGCAGCCACCGGAAAGGCCAGCACTACATCCAACCAATCCCAGTTGAACGTCCAAACGCCAATTAACCCCAACAGAACGATAATAGTTGTCCAGACATCGCTCAGTGTGTGTTTGGCGTCGGCAATGAGGATAGAATTATTCAGCTTGCGCCCCATGTGGTGCTCATAAAGGGTCAGGCCAATATTCATGCCAAGGACGAGAATCACAATCCACAGCTCTACCCCTGTGAGTGTTACAGCACTGCTTTGATGCAGCAGGCGTTCAACAGCACTGCGTAAAATTTCAAAGCAAACCATGCCCAAGAAGGCAGCAATTCCCAGGGCACCAAGGGCTTCAAACTTTTGGTGACCATAGGGATGATCGCGATCGGGATGGGGGCTGGCCCACTGCATGGCCACTAAGCCCAAGATGCTACTTCCTGCATCGGTGAGACTATGCAGAGCATCGGCCTGTAAACTGAGGGAGTGACTGAGAATGCCGACAGTGGCTTTAATAACCGTTAGGGTGAAATTGACCCCTAATGCCAAGAACAATACCCGCTGAGCTTGTCGGCGGTGGTCGGCCACGGTGATCACCAAACTCAAGGCTTAGTCGGCTGGGCAGGTCGCGCTGATTGGGTATTGCGTCGCTCCGCTAGAATGCGTTCATTGAGTACAGCCAGTGCCCGTGTAAATTGGGGATCGCGATCGCTGGCAATGTCATCGCGAGTCAGTTGCTCCCGCTGCTGCTCAGTTAGTTTAACTTCAATGTCGGGTTCAATGCCCTTCTTGTTAATATCGCGGCCACTGGGGGTAAAGTACTTGGCAACTGTCACCGCAATCCCTGCCCCTTCACCCACCGGCTGGACAGACTGCACCAAGCCTTTCCCAAAGGTGCGCGTTCCCACCAACACGGCACGGCCATTGTCCTGTAGGGCACCCGCTAGGATTTCACTGGCACTGGCAGAGCCTCCATCTATAAGTACCACCAGAGGTTTATTCGTTAAGAAGCCGCGACCCGCGCGCAAGCGCTCTGCTTCCCCTTGGCGGTTGACCGTAGAGACAATATCACCCTGCGGGAGGAACATGCGGGCAATTTCCGCGCTGGCAAACAGTAGCCCCCCCGGATTGGAGCGCAAGTCCAGAATATAGCCCTCCACCCCCTGCTTCTCTAGATCGCGAATGGCTGCCCGCATCTCCGCTGCGGCATTGGAGCTAAATGTAACTAGACGGATATAGCCCACACGCCCTTGGGGAGTTTGCCGGAGGCTGTAGCGGACGGGATGGATCTCGATACGGGCACGGGTAATCTCATAGTTCAAGACCTGGTTTCCCCGCTGGATTGTCAGGCGCACTTTTGTATTCACAGGGCCACGGATCATGCTGACTGCTTGGTTGAGATCCATGCCCTTGGTGGATTTACCGTCAATTTTCAGGATTACATCCTTGGCCATTAAGCCGGCCTGAGCCGCCGGACTTCCTTCAATGGGGGAAACCACGGTGATTTGCTTTGTTTTTTCATCTTGGGTAATGGTAATGCCTACCCCTGTGAGTTCACCGGAGGTTTCAATTTGCATGGAGCGAAACTGCTCCGGGTCCATAAAGCGGGTGTAGGGATCGTTGAGCTTCTCCAGCATTTCCCGTGCCGCTTTGTAGGCTTCCTCTGGTTTGGTGTAGGTACGGGAGAGAAACTCCCGCCGCACAGCACGCCAGTCATTGCCGTTGAAGGTGGCATCCACGTATTCACGGTCAATGACTTGCCACACTTCATCCACCAGTTCCTTGGGACTTTGGCGAAAACCTGCCAGGCTACGCGACCAGTGAAGACCCGCACCGGTAACAGCAACCAAGGCTGTCATAACCACTGTTGTGCTGACAACAAGTGTGCGGTGTGTGATTCCCATATGATTCGTCCTGAATTTTCGATCCTTTAGCCTACGCCCAATCTAGCACAAAGACTCGCCTTGGCTATGGGCGATCGCCGGCTAACTTTTCGACGCGCAGCGCAGACAAAAAGTGCCTAGATGCCTAGTTGTTGCCGAATGCAGTGGTTCACACTCTCATCCACCACTCGCTGCGCCTCCTGCTGGCGAGGAGACTGGGGTTGGCTGCCATTGGCAGCAAGGGTTTGAAAGTCGGCGTAGCTCACCCGCTGTTGGATATTGTTAATGGAGCACTGGCAAATGTTATTCATGAGTGCACGGGGGACAAAAGGCGCCGATCGCCGACCCCGCTCAATGCACATATCCATAAAAGTATTGACGGCCACTTGGGGGTAAGGTTGGGGAACTGCGTTTGCAGACCCTGGGAAGCTTGTTGCTAGACTGCCGGCAACTAACATTAAAGAGAGTAATTTCATAGGGAATAAATGCTGATGCTAAAACATCGGTGTCATACCCTAGGACGCACCGGTTTATGCAAAAAGTTTCAATTAGTGAAGGCACGATCGTAGGCGGCATGGGAACCCACTAACATTGAGCCAATGCCTGAATCGGTAAAAATTTCCAGCAAGAGGGCGTGGGGTACCCGACCGTCAATAATGTGAGCAGCTTTCACACCTTGAGCCAGCGATCGCACGCAACAGGTCACTTTGGGAATCATTCCCCCCGACACCACCCCCTCCTTGATCAATTGCCGCGCTTCGGCAATGTCAAGGCGATAAATGAGCGTACTGGGGTCGCGATAATCCCGTAAAATTCCTGCTGTGTCCGTCAGTAAAATCAGCTTTTCAGCCCCTAAGGCCGCGGCAATCTCGCCGGCAACCGTATCAGCATTGATGTTGTAGGCTTGCCCTGTCTCATCGGCTGCCACACTGGAAATCACGGGGATATATCCTTTCTCCACCAGCGCTGTAATCACACGGGTATCCACTCCTTGCACTTCGCCCACAAAGCCAATACCATCTTCCCCTTGGGCACGGGCACGAATCAGGTTGCCGTCTTTGCCACACAGACCCACCGCATTGCCGCCCGCTTGGTTGATGAGGGTCACAATTTCTTTGTTCACCCGACCCACCAAGACCATCTCCACCACATCCATAGTCGCGGCATCGGTTACCCGCAGCCCATTTTTGAATTGGGGTTCAATGTTGAGCTTGCTCAGCCAAGTATTGATCTCTGGGCCACCGCCATGAACCACCACCGGACGGATGCCCACATAGGAGAGAAAGACAATATCGCGAATGACGGAATCCTTGAGGTGCTCTTCCTTCATGGCGGCGCCGCCGTATTTGACGACAAAGGTGCGCCCGGCAAAGGCTTGGAGATAGGGCAGGGCTTCACTGAGAACACGAACGCGATCGCTATCGCTGAGCATAGAATTGTCTCTCGTCAATCTAAAAACCTAAACAGGGGTCAATGGGGGGCTTGGCAGAGGGGGGATCCTTCTCCGCAGCGATCGCCAAACGGGCGGCCAAGACTGCCGCATAATCGCGGATCAGTGACCAAATCAGCGGCGCAAGCCATCCCCGCAACATCACTGAGCAGGAAATCTGACTCCCGCAGACCGTAGATTCCAAACGATAGGTCACCCGTTCCTCTACCCCCGGCAAGACCAAAATGCGAATACTCAACAGCTTCCGCGGGGAGACACGCTCAACAAAAATCTGAATCGGCCAAGGAATCCACCGGGTCATGGCTTGAAAAATAAACCCCGGCTTGGGTACCAGTCCATAGGGCACATTCGTGCGCAAAATCAAGGGATGCCACGACACATCGGCCAAATTCACTACTTTGCGCCAGATCAAATCCACCGATGCAGAGCTAAGGGCTTGGTGGGTGACTGCCAACGGCCAACTGTAGGTCATTTG
>NZ_CALGOG010000075.1:0-30198 GCF_937958135.1 uncultured Thermosynechococcus sp.
TCAAGAGCAGATCATGCGGATGGCGCAGGACTTGGCGGGGTATTCCTTGGGTCAAGCGGATCTGCTGCGCCGCGCCATGGGCAAAAAGAAAAAAGAGGAGATGGAAAAACACGAGGCTCTCTTTATTGAAGGAGCGGCCAAAAATGGTGTCCCCAGTGCAGTGGCCCAGGAACTCTTTAAGCAGATGCTGGATTTTGCTGAATACTGTCTGAGTGGCGAGACGGCGGTGATGACGGTGGAATACGGCGCTGTGCCCATTCGCCGCCTGGTGCAGGAACAGTTGGCCTGTCATGTCTATAGCCTTGATCCCCAAGGACATCTTTATACCCAGCCTATTGCCCAGTGGCACTTTCAGGGGTTTCGACCTGTATATGAATATCAACTTGAGGATGGATCAACCATTTGCGCGACTCCGGATCACCGCTTTATGACCACCACGGGTCAGATGCTGCCCATTGAGCAGATTTTTCAGGAAGGACTAGAGCTTTTGCAATTCGCGATCGCCCCGCCGCAAGCGCTCCTTCAAAGTCTGAAACCAGGGGTGCAGATGGGCTGCTAGGCACTTTTGAATCGCTTCACTCACCTGATCGGGGGGTTGATTGGCATCCATCCGCTGCCAGCGACTGCCCCCCTCCTGTGCTAGAGCCATAAATCCCTGACGAACTCGCTCATGGAAGGCCACTGCATTCTGCTCCAAGCGATCTGTAGCTCCCCGCTGCTGGGTACGGGCAAGGCCAACACTCACTGGGAGATCTAACCAGAGAATTAAATCCGCTGCCAGGCCACCCGTGGCAATTTCATTGATTTGCTCAATTGTCTGCAAGTCCAGCCCCCGCCCATATCCCTGATAGGCAATCGTCGAAGCGGTATAGCGATCGCACAGGACAATCCCCCCGCGTTGCAAGTGGGGACGAATGCTACTGGCCACGTGTTGGGCGCGATCGGCGGCGTAGAGGAGCAATTCCGCCATGGGATCAATCTCTAAATTGCTATGGAGTAGGAGTTGGCGCAGGCTTTGGCCAAGGGGCGTTCCCCCCGGTTCACAGGTGAGGAGTAGGGGTGGATCAATGTCAGAGGCTCGTAATTTTGCCAGCCAACCACTCTCCTCCAGCCATGTGGCGATCGCCCCCATTTGGGTGGTTTTGCCGGCACCCTCTCCCCCCTCTAGGACAATAAACAAACCAGCGTAAGGATGGGCAGAAGAATGCATGAATTCAGCAATTTAGGGGAAAGGTTTGATATAATCGCGGCATCCTGCTAGTCCTCGGCAGAGCACTCTACAATGGGGGTAGCGCTTCATTCCCTGTCGATTTGTACCAATATCAGCAGTAACGACACCCCCTTGGTTCTGTGATTACACTAGAACCATTGTTCGCGAATTATTAGTTTACCACTTGGCGGTTATGGCTCGATATGCTCGTGTTGTTACCATTGCACTCCCTCGGGCACGGCTAAAGGAAGAGCTGGTGCAAACCCTAGAAGCCTGCGATTTAACAGTCACCCATGTGGGGGATGATTATGTTGTTGCGCGGGAGAGCGCCCTTGATAGGATTTCCATGTCCCAACTGGTGACGGTTGAAGTTCTCATTGACAAAACCATGTCCCAAAAGGATGTCACAAAGTTTGATCTGGTGCTTAAAAATAAAGAATTGACCCTTAAGAAAAATAATCACTGCTTTGAATGGTTTGATCGCTTGAGCCGTGCCATTGCCGAAAATGAAAACTGGGAATTGGTCAATACGGTCGCGACACTGTGACAGCGCTGCCAGCAAGTGCAACAGTCACAATTCTGGGTGCCGGAGTCGTTGGTTCGGCGATCGCCTATGAACTCAGTCGTGCCTTTGATCCTGCGGAAACGCCGATTCTTGTCCTTGAGGCGCAGGGAGAGGAGGCCTGGCAAGCCACCGGTGCGGCGTTGGGGGTGCTCATTGTCCACCTCAGTCGGCGACGACGCGGACGTAATTTTCAACTGCGGCAAGCCAGCTTAGCGCGTTATGAAACCCTGATTCCGGAGCTGGAAGCCCAAACAGGGGTTAAGATTCCCTACCAGCGCCAAGGCATTGTTGAAATTTGCACCACGGAAGCGGAGGCGATCGCCAGCCGAGCATGGTTGCAGGAACAGGCCCCCCCAGGGGTACAGTGGCTTTCCCCAGAAGAAGTAGAGCATCAATTGCCCCTGCTCAATCCTCAACTTGTTCACGGCGCCCTCTGGGCCACAGGCGATCGCCAAGTGACGCCAAAACCCTTGACCCAAGCTTTGCGTCGGGCTGCTCGGCAACGGGGAGTGCAGTTCTCCTATCAAAGCCCTGTCAGACAGCTCCAGCGATCGCCCCAAGGGGGGTGGATTCTGGACATGGATCAGGCCTCGCTGGGAACTGAATACCTGATCTTAGCGGCGGGTCTAGGAACCACCCCCCTGACGCAAGCCCTCGATTGCCCTGTCACTGTGGAACCTGTTTTGGGACAAGCCCTAGAATTTGCCTGTGGGACTCCTGTCAATACCCCAGTGATGACGGCGGAAGGAATTCACTTTGTCCCCTTGCCTTGGGGGCGGGTGTGGGTGGGCGCCACCGTGGAATTCAACACCCTAAGCGGGAATCCGCAAGCCTTGGATCAACTCTATAGACGCGCCACTGAACTTTGGCCGGTTCTAAAAACGGCTCCTTTAACACAACAATGGCAGGGACTGCGCCCCCGGCCGAGCGATCGCCCGGCACCGATCATCGAAAAACTAGACGACCGCACTTGGCTAGCCACGGGTCACTACCGCAACGGCATCCTGCTTGCTCCTGTCACTGCCCAAAAAATTGCCCAGTCTGTGATCACCACCTTGGCCAAGAGGAATCGCCGCAGTGAAGCAAAGGATTGATAGAATAAAGTTCAGCGTTGTGGGATAGAGACCATGGAAGTGAATCCTTTCGGCTTAGTGGCAACGGCTCTGTTTGTTATCGTGCCAACGGTGTTCTTGATTATTCTGTACGTGCAAACGGAAAGTCAGCAGAAAAATAACTAAGTATAGATAATATAGATCTCTATGGCAAGAGCAAAAGCTGCTCTATGGTGCCAGAGAGCCAAATAGTCATTGTTCGTACGGCCTGTGACTGCTGCTTCGTTTTCACCCCTTTGTGTTGCACCTACCCACATCTATCGCGGTTGGTCAATTTTCTCCCAAGCAGGAGAAGCCATTGCTCAGTTGGGACGGCGTCCCCTTTTAGTGGTTTCACCGCAGCGGTATCAGCAGCTTGAGCCGGAGTGGCAGGCGATCGCCCGCTCCCACAATCTCACCTTCAGCATGGGTACGTTCCATGGGGAGTGCAGTGAACCCACCCTGGCCCAGCTCCGCCAAGAGGCGCAAAGCAGCGATCTGATTATTGGCATTGGCGGTGGTAAAGCGCTAGATACCGCTAAACTTTTGGGGCATCAACTTCACTTGCCCGTGGTGACCATCCCCACCTCAGCAGCCACCTGTGCCGCTTGGACGGCCCTTTCTAATATCTATACAGAGGCCGGTGCCTTTGCCTATGATGTGGCACTCCACCGTTGCCCCGATCTGCTACTGTTGGACTACGCCCTAATTCAAACCGCGCCTAAGCGAACACTGCTGGCCGGCATTGGTGATGCCCTTGCCAAATGGTACGAAGCTTCGGTGAGTAGTGGTCACCGCCAAGAAACTCTGATTGTTGCTGCCGTACAGCAAGCACGGGTATTGCGTGATATTCTCTTGCAGCAGTCTGCGGAAGCCTTGGCCAATGTGGGCAGTCCCGCTTGGGAAAATGTGGTGGATGCCAGTGTTCTGATGGCGGGGATGATCGGGGGCTTGGGAGGTGCCCAATGCCGAACAGTTGCCGCCCATGCTATTCACAATGGTTTAACCCAACTGCCCCAAAGCAAGCGCACACTTCACGGGGAAAAAGTGGCCTACGGCATTCTTGTGCAACTGCGCTTGGAAGAAATTGTCCAAGGCAGTCAATTGGCTGCTAGCGCTCGCCATCAGCTTTGCCAATTTTACGAACAGGTGGGTTTGCCCCTAAGTCTAGAGGACTTGGGCTTTCAAGAGGCCAGCTTGGCACAACTCCAGCACGCTGCCACGGTTGCCTGCATGCCCCACTCCGATATTCACTATCTGCCGTTTCCCGTGACGCCTGATCTGGTGCTGGAAGCAATGGTGTCCACCGTAGTCGGTTACAGTGCCAAAGTTTTGGATGGGAGTGCCCGCTAAATGGGGTTAGAGTGGATTCAACCGGCTGATCGCTTAGGAGCATTGCCACCCTATGTGTTTGCCCGCCTCGATGAACTGAAGCTAAAAGCACGGCAGCAGGGATTGGATTTAATTGACTTGGGTATGGGGAATCCCGATGGCGCTGCTCCGCGGCCGGTCATTGAAGCGGCGATCGCTGCCCTTGAGGAACCGAGCTACCACGGCTATCCCCCCTTTGAAGGCACGGCCGTTTTCCGTCAAGCCATTACCCGTTGGTATCAGCGGCGCTACAACGTCTCCCTTGATCCTGAGGGCGAAGCCTTACCCCTGTTGGGATCAAAAGAAGGACTGACGCACCTTGCTTTGGCCTATGTGAATCCGGGGGATGTGGTACTGGTGCCTAGCCCGGCCTATCCGGCTCATTTTCGGGGTCCTGCGATTGCCGGGGCCACCATCTATCCCCTCATTCTCAAACGAGAAAAAGGGTGGCTCATTGATCTCAGTGAGATTCCCAGCGACATTGCCCGCCAAGCCAAGGTTTTGTACTTTAACTATCCCAGCAATCCCACGGCAGCGATCGCTCCCCGTTCCTTTTTTGAAGATATTGTTGCCTTTGCCCGCGAATACCAAATCCTCCTCGTGCATGACCTTTGCTATGCCGAACTGGCCTTCGACGGCTACCAACCCACCAGCTTACTGGAAATCCGCGGTGCCAAAGAGATTGGTGTTGAGTTTCACACCCTCTCGAAAACCTACAATATGGCCGGTTGGCGGGTGGGGTTCGTGGTGGGTAACCGCCACATTATTCAGGGTCTGCGCACCTTGAAAACAAATTTAGACTATGGGGTTTTTTCCGTTTTGCAGAAGGCGGCAGAGGTGGCCTTAAGTCTGCCCGATAGCTACATTGCCGCTGTGTGCGATCGCTATCGCCAACGGCGTGATTTTCTGATTCAAGGCTTAAATGAACTGGGCTGGCAACTGACGCCGACCCAGGCCACCATGTATCTGTGGGTACCTGTGCCGGGGGGTATGAGTTCTACCGATTTTGCCCTAAAGCTACTTCAGGAAACGGGTGTGGTGGTGACGCCGGGAAATGCCTTTGGCGAAGGGGGAGAAGGATACGTGCGCATCAGCCTCATTGCCGATCGCGATCGTTTGGGTGAAGCCCTCAGACGCATGGCTCAAGCCAATATCCGCTTTGATAGCTTAAGTCGCCAATAGTCCCAAGTACCTTGACCTTTCAGGGGGGAGCATTTATCCCAAGCGGCTATTCCATGCGGTTTCTGCATCCTTGAGGGCTTGATCAATTGTCTTCTGTCCCAAGAGAACCGCCTGTAAATTTTCGTAGAGGAGTCGTTGCAGCTCCTTAATATCCCGCAGGGGAGGAAGGAGTACCTCTGCTTGGTTCATTTGAGCAGCGCTGACGGCTCGAGCAATGTCCCCAGGTGGGGCATTTTCTTCGACGGTGCGAAAGTAAGGATCCGCTAAGGCTGCTTTAGTGGAAGGCAGCACATTGGCCACCTTGGCAAAGGCCAGTTGATTTTCATCATTGGTGACAAAGAGGGCAAATTCTACGGCCAGTTTAGGATGGCGACTCTGGCGGGGCACGAGTAAATTCATCACGGCAACATTTTTCTTGCCGGTTGCGCCGGTCACCTGGGGGGCGGGGGCAGAAACTGCGGCAATACTGGGGGCGTTGGTGGCGATCGCGCTCAAAAATTCCGGACTGCTCATCAATAGCGCCGTTTGTCCCGCTTGATAGAGTTCGATGCCTTGGCGATGGCCTTCGGTGAGCACTTGGGGGGGCAAAAGTCCCTGACGATAGAGATCAACCCAATACTGGAAAGCGGCTTTACCCGCCGGCGAATTAAAGGCGGCACGGCCTTGATCGTCCACCAGCTTCACCCCCATCTGCACCATGGCTTGCATCAGCTCGGCGGAGTCCTCAGGCACCATCGTGATAAAGAAGGCGTATTTCCCTGTTTTCTCCTTCACGGCTTTAGCAACCTTGGCCAGCTCAGCAAAGGTTTGGGGGGGGCGATCCACCCCCGCAGCGGCAAGAATTGCCTTGTTATAAATCGTGATCCGTGAGGTCAGGTACCACGGCACAGCAAAGCTCTTGCCTTCCAATGTGGTTGCTTGCCAAATATTCGGTAGATAACGCTCACGCACCGCCGGCGGCACATAGTCATTCAAATTCAGCCACGCATTGCGTCCGGCCAATAACGCCGCAAAGTCGGGATTGAGGTTTACCACATCGGGAGCAGTACCCGCTAACACCGCCATGAGAATTTTGCTCTGCATTGCCGTCCAAGGAATATCTACCCAGCGCACGTGGACATCGGGATGTTGGGCTTCAAACTCGGCAATCAGGCGATTGAAGTAGTCGGTGAATTTGGGTTGCAGTTGCATCGTCCAGAATTCAATCTGGGTACCTTGGACAGGGGGTGCTGTGCCACAAGCGGTTAAGATGGCCAGCCATAGCCCCACCACGAACCCAGAGATGCAGCGTTGCCAAAATCGCATTGGCGAGGACTCCTAAAGCGGTGGCAGTTCAGAGGTACAGGCACGGCAACGGCTGGCTTTCAGGGGCACTGACTCCAAGCAGTAGGGACACTGCCGTTGCTCAGGCGCAGCGGGCTTCTTGGGCAACAAGGGTAAAATCAGCTTCAGGAGAATAAACAGGCTGAGGGCAATCACGCCAAAGTCGAGTAGGCTACCTAGAAACTTACCGATCCGAATCCCTGAACCTACCGTGAGTTCCCGCCAATCCCCCCCTGGGATCAGCGGATTAATGAGAGGCATCATCAAGTCTTCGACAACAGAAGTGATCATGCGGCCGAAGGCACCCCCCACGACAACCGCGATCGCCAAATCAACGACATTGCCCTTCAGGGCAAATTCACGAAATTCCTGCCAAAATTGCTTTACCTGTCGGCGGTGGAGTGGTGCCATGCCAGAGCCTCAATAGCACATAAATTTTTATCCTTACCCTTGGCAGAAATTTTATCGATCCTGCTAGCCAATAGGCAAACTCTAGGCTAAGATTGTAGATCCAGTTAGAAAGTGTTCGAGCGATCGCTGGTATGATTGCGTATGGCACCCACCTCTGCCCGCTTGACAACTCACCGTACACCCCCATTTTCGTTAAAGGAGCTAGGAAAACACTCGCATGGTCAATCAGGAAAAAACGTTAGACGTGGGCTTTACGCACGCTGACTTTGCAGCCTTACTAGACCGGTACGATTACCACTTCCACCCCGGTGACATTGTTGCTGGCACCGTCTTTAGTATCGAGCCGAAGGGTGCCCTGATTGACATTGGTGCAAAAACCGCTGCCTACATCCCCATTCAAGAAATGTCTATCAACCGGATTGACAGTCCGGAAGAAGTACTGCAACCCAACGAAACCCGCGAATTCTTTATCTTGGCGGATGAAAACGAAGAAGGGCAGCTTACCCTCTCGATTCGCCGTATTGAGTACATGCGGGCATGGGAGCGTGTCCGTCAACTCCAAGCCGAAGATGCCACCGTTCGCTCCCAGGTTTTTGCCACCAATCGCGGCGGTGCCCTTGTGCGTATTGAAGGGCTGCGGGGCTTTATCCCCGGTTCCCACATCAGCACCCGTGTGAACAAAGAGGAGCTGGTGGGTGAAGAACTACCGCTGAAGTTTTTAGAAGTGGATGAAGAGCGCAACCGCCTTGTCCTAAGCCACCGCCGTGCCCTTGTCGAACGCAAGATGAACAAACTGGAAGTGGGCGAGGTTGTTGTCGGAACTGTGCGGGGGATCAAGCCCTATGGTGCCTTCATTGACATTGGTGGCGTCAGCGGTTTGCTGCACATTTCGGAAATTTCCCACGATCACATTGACACTCCCCACAGTGTTTTCAATGTCAATGACCAAGTCAAGGTGATGATCATTGACCTGGATGCCGAGCGGGGTCGGATTTCCCTGTCCACCAAGCAACTGGAGCCAGAGCCCGGTGACATGGTGAAAAACCCGCAGTTGGTCTATGAAAAGGCCGAAGAAATGGCCGAGCGTTATCGTCAGCAACTGCTGCAACAACAGCAGGCTACCGCAGAGGCCACTGAGGAGGTAATTGAAGACATTCCCGAGGCTACAGACGAAGATACAGCTGAGCCGATTCTCCAAGAAGCTTAGGATGTCCCTTGCCCTGACCCTTGGGGATCCAGCGGGGATTGGCCCAGAAATTCTCCTGAAAGCCTTGGCTCACCTGCCCGCAGAAGTGGTGGGGCAGTTTTTCATTTCGGGTACACAGCGGGTATTGCAGGACACGTACACTCGTCTATGTCAGCAGGGACAGGCAGCTATTGATCCCGCGGTGCTTCAGATTTGGGAGCATCCCCTTGATGAGGCGATTGTGCCGGGGCAACCCAGTGTCGTCAGTGGAGCGGCCAGCTTTGTTTACTTAGAAACAGCAATCCGGCGGGCGATCGCCGGCGAGGTGGCAGGCATTGTTACTGCACCCGTTTCTAAAGCCAGTTGGCAGGCCGCAGGGTATCACTTTCCCGGACAAACGGAAGTACTGGCTTACTTCACAGGAACTGCCAATGTGGGCATGGTGTTCTTGGGGCGATCGCCTGTAACAAACTGGGTACTGACCACTTTACTTGCGACTACCCACATCCCTCTGCAAGATGTTCCCAAAGCACTGACCCCCGAACGTCTCAATGAAAAACTGGCACTGCTGGTGCAGTTTCTAAGGGAGCGGCGGCATCTGGAGCGGCCTCGTATTGCTGTTGCTGGCTTGAATCCCCACAGTGGTGAGCAGGGACACTTAGGCCAAGAGGAAGTGATGTGGCTGATTCCATGGCTTGCAGCGGCTCAGCAGCAGTATCCCCAAGTTGAACTAATTGGCCCTGTGCCCCCCGATACCCTCTGGATTGGGGCTGCCGATGCCTGGTGGGGGCGCCTTTCCTCGGCCACTGCCTACGATGCCTACCTCGCTCTCTATCACGATCAGGGCTTAATTCCCGTGAAGATGCTGGCCTTTCGCGAAGCGGTAAATACCACAATTGGCCTCCCTTTTATTCGCACGTCTCCAGATCACGGTACGGCCTTTGATATTGCCGGCACAGGGGTGGCAGATCCCCAGAGTTTTCTGGCGGCGATCGCCTGGGCACAAACCCTGAGCAAAGGATCGGTTTTCCCCCTTACCCCTGCCTAAAGCACCTTTGATAAAATGCAGCTAACTGACAAACCAAACGGTCAACGCTTGGCATTTGGCTTGTTGCTGTAGCGGGCAGAGTCATATGGGATTCTTTGATTCGGAAATCGTTCAACAGGAAGCGCAACGCCTGTTTCAGGACTACCAGCAGTTGATGCAGCTTGGCTCCGAGTACGGCAAGTTTGACCGCGAAGGCAAGAAAATTTACATCGAAAAGATGGAAGAACTCATGGATCGCTACCGCATTTTTATGAAGCGGTTTGAGTTGTCCGATGACTTTATGGCGCAGATGACAATCAAACAACTGGAAACGCAACTGAGTCAGTTTGGCTTATCTCCCCAAGCGATGTTCGATCAAATGCATCAAACCCTTGAGCGCATGAAAGCGGAAGTGGAACGCCAACCCTAGGGGAGACGGCGGGTGTTGCTCTGTAATTTGGATGGGGTAATTACGCCGGAGGCCACGATTTCTGTTTTTGATCGCGGGTTTCTCTACGGCGATAGCGTTTATGAGGTGATTCGTACCTACCGCGGGATTCCCTTTGCCCTGCCAGAGCACCTAGCACGGTTGCGAGCCTCAGCGGCCTATCTCTACATGAGCGTGCCGTGGTCTGATGAGTACATTAGCCAAGAAGTCCAGCGCACCCTAGCGGCTGCTCCACCGGGAGAATACTACATTCGGATTGTGGTGACTCGTGGGGGCGATCGCCGCATTGGGCTACTGCCAGAACCCACCACCCAGCCTAGGTTATTAATTGTGCTGATGGCAATTGCCCCTGAACCAACCTTGAGTGAACAGGGAATTCGCCTCACCATTGCTAAGCGGCAACGCACGAGCACTGCTGCCCTTGATCCTGCGGCCAAAACAGGCAATTACCTCAACAATATCTTGGCGCTATTGGAGGCGCAGCAGAGTGGTTTTGAGGACGCCCTTCTGCTCAATGCCCAAGGGCAGATTACCGAGGCCACGACCAGTAACCTCTGGATTGTCCGTGATGGTGTAGTCGAGACACCGCCCACCACCGTTGGCATCCTCCCCGGAATTACGCGAGCAACGCTGTTAAAGATTGTTGTAGACTTGGGCATGCCCCATCGCGAAGTGATTCTCACCCCACAGGATCTGGCGACGGCCAGTGAGGCCTTTCTCAGTTCCTCGGTGCGCCTGCTTATGCCAATTCGCCAAATAGACAATGTGGTTTTACCAAGCTGTCCGGGCCCGGTGACCCAAAAGCTGTGGCAGGAACTGTTAACTGTGATGGAGAAAGCAGCTCTGGCGGCCTAAATTCCCTGCCAAAGGCGCGATCGCGAGGCACCTTTCAACTGCTCATGGGTCTCTCGCAGGAGCCGAGGAATCTCTAAGCCACCGGGACAGCGCGGCAAACACTCGCCACAGTCAGTGCAATGGTTCGCAGGTTGGCCGGGAAACCAATGGCCGGCACGGCCAAACATGCCATAACGATATTTACCAAATTCAATCATCTCATAGGCGACAGCTAGGTTGCGAAGCCGTAATACCTCCGGGATGTGGATCTCCTCTGGGCAGGGCAGACAGGCATAACACTGTTGGCATAAATCTTTGCCAAGGGTTTCCTGCATCACTGCTTGCAGGCGATCGCCGACGGCTTGCTCTGCGGCGCTAAGGGGTGCCACCTGATCGGCCACGGCTAAGGGAAAAGCCAACTCGGCAACCGTGGCAGGTCCAATGCTCAAGGTAGTGATGGCAGGTTGACTCAACAACCAGCGGTAGCTCCAATGCAGAGGATGAAAGGGCGCGCAGAGGTCTTGAAGGCGTTGGGAAGGCCGGTAGAGTTGTCCGCCCTTGTCTGCGGGGGAGATAATGAAAATGCCCATCTCCCGTTCAGCAGCAGCGGCGATCGCCGGAGCATTGCGTTGCTGAAAGTAGGTGTAATGCAGATTCACAAAGTCAAACTGGTTACAGGCGATCGCCTGCAAAATTACAGATAACGATCCATGGCTGGAAAAGCCCAGAGCACCAATCACCCCCTCTGCTTGCAATTGCCGCAGCCTTGCCATCCCATCACTGGCCAGCCATGCGAGATGCTCAGGGGTATTTAGCCCATGCAGAGCAACACCGTCTAACCGTGAGACTTGGAGACGTTCAAGGGATTGTTCAATTTGCCGCTGTACCTGATTTGCATCCCCTTGGGGCAATAATTTGGTGGTAATAAAAACGGTGGGCCGACCGAGCGCCTTGAGGGCACGACCAATATAGGCTTCACTCGCACCGTAGGCGGCAGCGGTTTCAATGTGGTTAATGCCGTGGGCGATCGCTCCCTCGATAACTGCCTGCATCTCCTCAGGACTGCCCAAGGCACGCATTGTTCCGAGGGAAAACACTGACAGATTTAGCCCCGTGCGACCAAAGCGGCGGTAGCGCATTTTAGCCTGCGGAGGAGTCCTCCTCCATGCTCCGTCCCTGCTGAACAAAATCTTCGGGCCGAATTGAATCTAGAAAGCGGCGGAAGGCTTGGCGTTCTTCCTCGTCAGCATCGCGATCCACGGGGATCGAAGCATCGGCAACCACGGCTTCCATCACCCAAATCGGGCAATCACAGCGCAGAGCAAGGGCAATGGCATCACTGGGACGAGCATCAATTTCCTTGCGCGTTTCTCCTTGACGCAGCGTCAGCACTGCATAGTAGGTGTTGTCTTCGAGGGAGTGGATCACCACCCGCTCTAGGGTCACATTCCATTCGTTGAGAATATTCGCCATCAGATCATGGGTCATTGGTCGCGGTGCCCGTTGATTTTCCAGGGCCATTAAAATTGCCCGCGCCTCATTATCGCCAATCCAGATCGGCAGTGCTCGCCGTCCAGCACCGTCTTTGAGCAACACAATTGGCGTGCGACGGTTAGTGGCATCAAGGGCAATTCCAGCAACGGTCATTTCAATCATAGCCACCTCAGCGAGCGCAATGGCGGTGCATTCCCTTCTATTATTAACATACAGTTCTTTTCATCAGGATGGCACACTCCCTTCCGGTTACACTAAGAATGATTGTTCTCAGCAGCTAGGCGGCTATGGTTGCTTCCCCCATCCCAATCTGTATTACGTTGGGTACACGCCCGGAGGCAATCAAGCTGGCACCGGTCATTCAAGCTTTCCAGCGATCGCCCCTTTTTGAACCCTACGTTGTTCTCACCGGGCAGCACCGCGAAATGGTGGATCAGGTAATGGCGCTGTTTGACCTGCGGGTTGATCGCGACTTGGCAATTATGCAGCCGCAGCAAACCCTGACCGAAATTACCTGTCGTGCTCTCCAAGGACTTGAGCAACTCTATCAAGAACTCCTGCCCCGTCTGGTGTTAGTCCAAGGAGATACGACCACCGCCTTTGCCGCTACCCTTGCCGCCTTTTATCAGCAGATTCCCGTGGGTCACGTGGAGGCGGGCTTGCGCACTGACGACCTCTACAATCCTTATCCAGAAGAGGCTAACCGCCGTCTTATTTCCCAATTGGCGCAGTTGCATTTTGCCCCTACGGAGCAAGCCGTCAAGAATCTTCAGGCCGCCGGGGTCACAGGTCCAATTTACTGGACGGGGAATACCGTAATTGATGCCCTCCTACAGGTGGTTGATCGCCAGCCTGTGTGTGATGTCCCCGGCCTAGACTGGCAAAGGTACCGAGTGCTCTTGGCCACCGTTCACCGCCGTGAAAACTGGGGTGCCCCCCTTGAGGACATTGCCAAGGGCTTCTTAAAAATTTTGAACACCCTGCCCGACACTGCCTTGCTGTTGCCTCTACACCGCAATCCCACCGTGCGTGAACCCCTCAAAGCCTATTTAGAGCACCATCCCCGTGTTTTTCTCACGGAGCCGCTGGACTACCCTGCCCTGGTGGCAGCGATTAAGGGATCAACTCTTCTGCTTACGGATTCCGGTGGCCTGCAAGAGGAAGCCCCTAGCCTCGGTAAACCCGTACTGGTGTTGCGAGAAACCACTGAACGACCGGAAGCAGTTGCTGCCGGTACCGCCAAACTGGTGGGCACGTTCGCGGATACAATTGCAGCGGCAGCAATTGAGCTGCTCACGGATTCAGAGGCATACAAGCGCATGGCAACGGCAATTAATCCCTTTGGCGATGGTCAGGCGAGCGAGCGCATTCTGGAAATTGTGACACAGTTTTTTGCCCAGCCCGCAAAGCAAGGGGCCACCGCCAACTGAGGAGAGCAATGGGAATGTTCTGGGCAGGGATTTTGGTCGCAGGTTGGCTGGGCTTAGTGCTAGTTGTCGCAGAACTCATTCACGCTGGGTTTCCCAATGCCAAAGAATGGTCACGGAAGGTAGTTCACATCGGTGCCGGTCAAGTGATCCTCATTGCCTATGCCCTAGGGGTTCCCACGAGTTGGGGCATTGTTGCCGCAGCGATCGCCGGTGTGATCACCCTTCTTTCCCATTGGGTGCCTATTTTTCCCAGTATTAGCGGGGTGGGGCGACAAAGCTGGGGCACGTTTTTTTATGCCGTGAGTATTGGCACATTGATGGCGCTCTTTTGGGACAGGCTGCCGGAAGTTGTAGTTCTGGGAATTTTGGTGATGGCTTGGGGAGATGGCCTAGCTGCCCTTGTGGGGATTCATTGGGGACAACACCCTTTGCTGCGAACGGGTAAAAGCTGGGAAGGAACGCTGACAATGTTCTGGGTGAGTACCCTCGTGGCGGCTCTATCTCTCAGCCCTATTGCCGCTGTGGAATTGCTCTGGATTGCCCCCCTAGTGGGTCTGGGTGCTACCCTCTTGGAACTGATTGCTTGGCGGGGAATTGATAATCTCACAGTTCCAATTGGCAGCGCTCTACTCGGCTACGGCTTGCTCAGTTTGAGTTGATTTGAGAAAGGGCATTTTCAATAAACTGGCGGGCGATCGCGATCGCTTCTCCGTTGATTTCATGGGCCATGGGTAGGGCATGAAACTCTCCCTTGACACCGGCTGCTTGCAGGGCTTGCCAACTGGCCTGGGCACTGGCAAAGGGTACCACCGGATCCGCTGTGCCATGGATCATCAACACGGGTGGTGAGGTGGCTGCCACCACCGGCGGGCGTACCACATAGCCGCTAAAGACCACTAGTCCCGCCAAGGGCAACGTTAAGCCCACGGCCAAGGTCAGTGCCCCCCCTTGGGAGAATCCCCCCAAAATTGTGCGACTTAGATCAATGGGCAAGCTGGCAATCCACTCCCGCAGTGCAGCTTCACTGGTGGCCAAATCCGTTGCCCGCTCATCCAGCAATAATGACCCATTGGGGGCATCGTGCTGATTCAGGTCATACCACATCCGCCCCTGGGCAACGTAGGGATGGGGAAAGGGGGCTTCTGCGGCATAGGTTTGGGCTTGGGGCGCCAGTAATGGCCCAAGGGAGATTAAGTCTGCGGCATTGGCCCCCCAGCCGTGGAGCAGTAAAAGACTGTGCGCTGCCGCGATCGGCGGATCGGGAAGGGCAAGAAATTGCAGCTTGACCATGCTAGACCGGGTTGAGTTCCTTGGCAGGAGCCGCCCCACCGGGGTAGGTGAGGCTGGATTCAATCATCTGCCGCCCCTCCGTTAAGACATAGTCAAAGAAGGCTTGGGCCACCACCGACAGCTGCTTGCCCGCAGGATAAACCAGATGCCAGTGCCGCTGAATTGGGAAGTGTTCCACATCGAGAATCGTCAATTGGCCGGACTCACGGTCAAGGGCTAAGCAGTGATGGGAAAGCACAGAAATTCCCAAACCGCCCGCGATCGCCTGCTTAATGGATTCATTGCTCCCCAATTCAAGACGGATATTGATTGGTACACCGTGCTGGGCGAAGAGTTTCTCCACTGCTTGACGGGTGCCCGACCCCTGCTCCCGCATAATAAAGGGTTCTCCTGCCAACTCTTGAATTGGAATTTTACTGCGGCCACTGAGGCGATGGTGACTGGGGGCAACCACCACCAAGGGGTTATCCAAAAAGCGGTGGCACTCCACATCTACATTGTCTGGTGGGTAACTGGGAATATAAAGATCATCCATATTGCCTCGGATGCGCTCCACCACCTGTTCGTGGTTAGTGACCGTTAGAGCGACATCAATCCCAGGATAGCGCTGGCAAAAGGGGCCTAGCAGGCGGGGAATCACATATTTGGCCGTGGTAATTACACACAGCCGCAAGTGTCCCTGCTTCAGACCTTTGAGGTTGGCAATGGCCATTTCAAACCGCTCAAGCCGCTCAAAAATGTCTTGACAGGTGGCCAACAGTTCTTTGCCAGCTTCAGTGAGATAGAGCCGTTTGCCCACTTGTTCAAAGAGGGGCATGCCAACGGCACGGGTCAACTGCTTCATTTGAATGGAGACGGTGGGCTGCGTCAGAAAGAGTTCCTCAGCAGCACGAGTAAAACTTCCGTGGCGAGCAGTGACCTCAAAAACCTTAAGCTGATGTAGGGTTGCCTGTTTCAAACCCACTCTCCTTTCGTCAGCGATAGGGCTACATAGATTGAATTCTATCAAATTTGGCGGCAGGATAACGAAATGTGAAGAATCTCGAGGCAAGAATGATGATCAAAGGGGACTCGACTCAGGTAGTCAGCGATCGCCTGCGGGGGGGTAGACACCTCTGGAACGAGTGGCGGCAAACCTATCCTCAGCTTACTGTAGATTTAAGTGACATGAATTTGACGGGCATGGATCTGCGGGGTTACGATCTGCGGGGGTGTAACCTGAGCCGGGCCTGTCTGCGGGAAGTGAACCTTGCCCATGGGGATTTGCGCTTTGCCAACCTTCATGAGGCAGATTTAACCGCAGCCAACCTCAATGATGCTGATTGTCGCGGCGCGTTGTTTTTGAAAACGGTGGGCGATCGCGCCACTGCCCAGCGGGCAAATTTTCAACTGGCCAATTTACAGCACGCGCGGTTTAGCTATGCCGATTTCTCTTGGGCTACCCTTGAGCAGGCAGATTGTCGCCACAGTAATTGGTGTGAAGCCGATCTCAGCCATGCCCGCGCCGCTGCCAGTGACTTTTCCTTTGCTCTGCTCATGGGAGCGAGTCTAAATGAGGCCACGCTGCGTTTTGCGCAACTGGTGCAGGCTTCCCTTGAGGGGGTGCAAGCCTATCGCTGCAACTTCTATGGGGCCAACCTCGCCCATGCGGGGCTGACGCGGGGTTACTTTGCCCGTGCCCTTTTTGTGCGCGCTAACCTACAGGGGGCGACGTGTTGCTGGGCCAACTTTCGCCATGCCAACTTAGAGGAAAGTCGGTGTGAGCAAACGAATTTTCACCACAGCCTCTACGTCAGGTAATGATTCATCCTAAGCCGCTGACTGGAGTAGGGCAACCGCATAGGCAGCTATCCCCTCTTCGCGCCCCACAGGCCCTAGTTTTTCATTGGTGGTGGCTTTAATACTAATCTGGTCACGATCAATACCAAGGGTCATTGCCAGGCGATCGCGCATCTGGTGAAGGTAGGGCTTGAGTTTGGGGCGCTCCGCCACAACTACCGCATCAATGTTGCCCACTTGCCAGCCCCGTTCTGCAATCAGTGCCGCCACTTTTGCCAATAGGACTTGACTATCTGCCCCTGCCCACTGCGGATCAGTGGGGGGAAAGTAATGGCCAATATCCCCCAGGCTGAGGGCACCCAAGAGGGCGTCCATAATTGCATGGGTTAGGACATCGGCATCACTATGTCCCAAGAGTCCTAGGGAGTGTTCTAGTTTGACACCGCCTAAAATGAGAGGCCGCCCCGCCACCAATTGATGGATGTCGTAACCATTGCCAATGCGGATTTTCATGGCTGCTGTATAAAATAACGAAGGGGCGATCGCCGATACTACCGCCCTCTATTGTTGCAGAGTCTTCTACCTTGGCCAACTTAAATATTCACTTCGCTCAGTTGGCGGCACATATAGTCAAAGGGCTGTTCAACAATGCTGGTGTCTTCAATGCCAGCGGCGGTGACGCGATCGCGCACAATCTCCTTCATGATTTGAATGCCCCGCACCGTTGGACCAATGGGAACCCCAAGGGAGTTGTAAGTTTCCCGCAACCCTTCAAGGACGCGCTCATTGAGGACATCCACATCCCCGGCCACAATGGCATAGCTGGCATAGCGCAGGTAGTAGTCCATATCCCGCAAGCAGGTGGCATAGCGGCGGGTGGTATAGGCGTTGCCGCCGGGTTGAATCAGTTCCGGCTGCTCTGTGAAGAGGGCAGAAGCGGCTTCCTTAACGATGGCTGCGGCATCGCCATTGATTACTGCCGCTGCTTTAACCCGCGCCGCACCGGAATTAAAGTAGGAGCGCAAGCGCTCAACAGCATCGCGATCGAGGTAGCGACCGGTGGAGTCATAGTTTTTAATCAGTGTGGTGACGGCATCACGCATAGGTTTTTCTTACTCCTAGAACTGTAAAACTAGCGTTAACCCGAACGCCAGCCAAAATGCGCGGACTAAAACCGTACTTAGCTTACCATGGGCGGGTTTCCCCCCCTTGGCTTTCGTTTACGGACTGTTGCGAACTATTACAAAAGTTCATAATTCTAGACGTGTCCCAGCAAGCGATCGCGCAGACGCTTAATTTGATCGCGATAGCGAGCGGCCTCCTCAAAGGCCAATTCTTGAGCGGCTGCCTTCATTTTTGCCTCCAGGTCTTGGATCAGTGGGGGAATGTCCTCTAAACTCAGTTCCTGTAAGGTTTGGGCAGATAACAGAGGTACCGACTCGGTATTCAGACGGCGGGAGACCTCCAAAAAGGCCAAAATAGCGTTGCTGGTTTTCTTGACAATGGGTTGGGGGGTGATGCCGTGGGCTTGGTTATAGGCCAGTTGAATGGCGCGGCGCCGCTCTGTTTCTTGGATTGCTTTTTGCATACTGTCGGTGAGGGTGTCGGCATAGAGAATGGCCTGTCCCCGCACATGGCGGGCTGCGCGGCCAATCATTTGAATGAGCGATCGCTCCGCCCGCAGGAAGCCCTCTTTATCGGCATCCAGGATTGCCACTAACGACACCTCTGGTAAGTCCAGTCCCTCCCGCAGCAGGTTCACCCCAATCAGCACGTCAAAGTCCCCTTGGCGCAGGGCTTCTAGAATTTCAATGCGCTCAATCGCATTAATTTCTGAGTGCAGATAGCGTACTCGCACGCCCCGCTCTTGGAAGTATTCTGTGAGATCCTCGGCCATGCGTTTGGTGAGGGTGGTCACCAGTACTCGCTCCTGGCGATCGCACCGCAGGCGAATCTCTCCATACAAATCATCCACCTGTCCTTGGGTCGGGCGGACAAAAATCTCTGGATCCACCACCCCTGTGGGGCGAATAATTTGCTCCACCACTTGCCCTTGCGATACCGCTAATTCCCAATCGCCGGGGGTAGCCGAGACAAAAATGCACTGCTTCACCTTCTGCCAAAATTCCTCCGCCTTGAGGGGGCGATTATCTGCCGCACTGGGCAGCCGAAAGCCATGGTCAATCAGCACCTTTTTGCGGGCTTGGTCGCCATTGTACATGCCGCGAATCTGGGGCACTGTAACGTGGGATTCATCCACCACCAGGAGCCAATCCTCAGGAAAGTAATCAATCAAACACTCCGGCGGTTCCCCCGCTGCCCGGCCCGCCAAGTGACGCGAGTAATTCTCGACTCCATTGCAGTAACCCACTTGCCGCAGCATTTCCAAGTCATAGCGGGTGCGTTGACTGAGGCGCTGTGCCTCCAGTAGCTTGTTTTCTGCCTCTAACTGGGCAACTCGCTCTTTAAGTTCTGCCTCAATAGCGGCACAGGCTGCTTCAAGACGCTCCGCAGGGGTGACAAAGTGCTTCGCAGGATAGATATTCAGGCGTTCCACACTTTGCAGGGTTTCCCCCGTCAGCGGATCCACATAGCGAATCGCTTCAATTTCATCGCCAAAAAACTCGACGCGAATAATGCGATCTTCATAGGCCGGCCCAATCTCTAAGACATCCCCTTTGACCCGAAAACGCCCCCGTCCTAACTCCACATCATTGCGAGTGTATTGAATCGTGGCTAACTGCCGCAGGAGTTGCCGCAGATCCGTTTCACAGCCCACTTCTAGAGGAATGGCTGCTTTTAGGTACTCCGCTGGAATTCCTAGGCCATAAATGCAACTAATCGAGGCAACCACAATGACATCCCGCCGTTCAAAGAGGGAGCGAGTAGCAGAGTGGCGCAACATATCAATCTCTTCGTTAATCGAAGCACTTTTTTCAATGTAAGTATCGGTAACGGGAATGTAGGCTTCAGGCTGGTAGTAGTCGTAGTAGGAGATAAAGTACTCAACCGCATTTTCCGGAAAAAAGGAGCGCAGTTCATTGCACAGTTGCGCCGCCAAGGTTTTGTTGTGAGCCAAGACTAGGGTCGGGCGACCAATAGCCTCGATCACGCGGGCGATTGTGTGGGTTTTACCCGTGCCCGTTGCCCCTAGCAGGGTCTGGAAGCGATGTCCTGCCCGTACCCCAGCGACCAGTTTTTGAATAGCTTGGGGTTGATCACCGGTGGGTTCAAAGGGAGCGTGAATGCGAAACGGAGTGCTGGTCATTGCCCAATACTAAATTAAAGAATTCTTTCCTAGCTCTTAGGGTAGTCGAGGGACAGAGGAGCAAGCCCCCCACAGTCCTTTTCAGAAGGGGTGAAGGCACTTGAAACCGCCCAAACTAGATTCCCACCCATTTTAGAAAAGGGCTGAGAATTTAGTATTCTAGATAATTCTAGATAACAGCTTCTTGTGTATTGTAACAGTTAATTGCGCCAAATCTAAAGAATTGGTAAAAGCTTTGGCTCCCCCAAAATATCGGCAGTATCGTAGGGAAACAAGATACCTCCTAACTGCGTCCTTGGCCCTACCCGCTTGGCGTAGGGTTTCTTTTTGCGGGAATTTCGCTAAAATCTGGGAATTCCCTACCGTGACGGCCATGGCTGGTGAAGTCATTGAAATTCTAAGCGCCGACGATCTACGGCGCACTGTAACCCGCTTAGCCTCCCAAGTGGTGGAGAAGGCTCGCGATGCCCTCGACAAATTGGTGTTGTTGGGGATTCATACCCGTGGCGTTCCCCTTGCCAAGCTCTTGGGGCAACACATTGAACAACTGGAAGGGCTGAGCTTGCCCATCGGTGAGTTGGACATTACGTTTTATCGCGATGACTTGGATCGCATTGGCCCGCGCACACCACAGCAGACCCTGATTCCGGTCGATCTCTCTAGGCGGATTGTGGTCTTGGTGGATGATGTGATCTTTAGTGGCCGCACGATTCGCGCCGCCTTGAATGCTGTCCACGACTATGGTCGCCCCAGTGCCATTTGGTTACTGGCGCTGATTGATCGCGGGCATCGGGAATTGCCCATTCACCCCGACTTTACCGGTAAAGTGCTGCCCACAGCTCGCGATGAAGTGGTGAAGGTACTTTTGCAAGAGATTGATCAGCGGGATGGAGTAGAGTTGCGGAAACCCTATTGATTCAGGAAGATCAACGGAATTAGTCTCATTTATTTGCTGAGCCTTTTAGTAACTTGATTGTGACTGCCCCTATGAGGTCGGTCTTGAATATCGCGCAGTACAAGATGCAGATTTGACGGTTTTGGCTCAGGAGCTTGGCTGGAAATACCAGTGCACCATTGTCTGGAAGGAGGGAAGCATCTCAGGGCGGACGGCTAGTGGATCATGGCTAGTGCCCTCAACCCCCTATGGAATTGCTCGTGCCGGGTTAATTGCGGTGTTGGACAAAGAGAAGTGGCGGTGCAGGTCTGTCGAAATTGATCCTCGATATGCACAACTAGCTAAGAAGAGCCTCCTGAATGAGATTACGCTATTTGATGGAGTCAATTCAGAGATTTTTCCTCTTCACAACTTTTTTAGCTCAACGATAAACCGGTCATGCCCCTCCTGTAGAGCTGGCTAAGGCAAGAGTCGGCTCTTTTCTAAACCATTGGGAAAGTCAACGGAGAGGGGGGGATTCGAACCCCCGTTAGGTGTTACCCTAAACTTGATTTCGAGTCAAGCGCATTCAACCACTCTGCCACCTCTCCAAGATCTGTAATCATAGCAAAAGCAAATGCTAAAGGCACGCTTGGCGATCGCCTCCTCAAGGAAATTCTGGCGGCAAACCCCTTTACCATAAAAGTATTCAGTCAACTTCAAACAACGACGGCATGGATATTAAACAGGGTTTTGTGGGCACCGTCGGTCAGACGCCGCTAATTCGCCTGAACTACTTTAGTGACCTCACAGGCTGTGAAATTCTCGGGAAGGCAGAGTTCCTCAACCCCGGTGGCTCTGTCAAGGATCGGGCAGCCCTTTACATCATTGAAGATGCCGAAAGAAAAGGTCTCCTCAAACCCGGCGGTACCGTGGTCGAAGGCACAGCGGGCAATACGGGCATTGGCCTAGCCCACATCTGCAATGCCAAGGGCTACAAGTGTCTGATTGTTATTCCCAATACCCAATCCCAAGAAAAAATTGACCTGCTGCGTACTCTCGGTGCCGAGGTGCGCCCGGTTCCTGCCGTACCCTATAGGGATCCCAATAACTATGTGAAGCTCTCCGGGCGTATTGCTGCTGAAATGGAGAATGCCATCTGGGCAAACCAGTTCGATAACCTTGCCAATCGCCAAGCCCATTACGAAACCACAGGACCTGAAATTTGGCAGCAAACCGATGGCCGAATTGATGCCTGGGTAGCGGCAACTGGTACTGGGGGCACCTATGCAGGAGTGGCCATGTACCTCAAGGAAAAAAATGCGGCCATTCGCACCGTGATTGCCGATCCCATGGGCAGTGCCATCTATAGCTATGTAAAAACAGGCACCCTCAGCAGCAGGGGTAGTTCCATTACCGAAGGCATTGGCAATAGCCGCATTACAGCAAACTTAGCAGGCGCTCCCATTGATGATGCGATTCAAATTGAGGATCAAGAGTGCCTTGAGATTATTTATCAACTACTCCACTACGATGGCCTTTTCATGGGTGGCTCTGTGGGCATTAATGTGGGGGCAGCGGTACGCCTTGCTAAGGAACTGGGTCCCGGCCACACGATTGTCACCGTGCTGTGCGATGGGGGTTCCCGCTATCAATCGCGGCTTTTTAACCCGGCGTGGCTGGCCAGCAAAGGGCTACGGGTGCCAGAGATTAAAAAACGTGAAGCCTTGGGAACAATGTCTAATACCAATTCCAGCGGATCACCCTTTTGATTTGCATTTTTTCGATTGAGTCGCGTTTTATTCCCTCGGAGTCAATAAAGTGGATTCTCTGGCCGAGCGATCGCCTGTTCTTGGCCTCTGAGCTGTGCAGGTAAAATTTCGTTGCCAACCGCTTAATAGTGCTTACAAAATCTCAAAAAGTTCAAAAAGTGCCACACTAAAGATTGGCGCAAGACAGAACAGTCGTTAAGCTCAAGGCAAATCCCTGGAGCCGCCATCATGTACGGTGAGTCAGAACATACCCCCCAAGCGATCGCTGGCCGTTCTTACCAAGTGCGGATTGGCCAGTACCTGACGGAGGGTTGGCAAATTTTCAGCACCCAGCCCCTTGCTTACATTGGCTTCTTTATTCTTGTTTCCATGGTTAATGTTGTGCTCAACAATATTCCAGGGGCTGGTCTAGTTGTTAGCACTATTCTGGCAGGACTTTTCTCCGCAGGCTACTACTTTTTTGGTTTTCAGATTGCCCGTAACCAAAGACCCGAATTTACTCACTTCTTCGGGGCGTTCAAGAATAACTACTTTTTGCCTGTCTTTTTGACAAATTTAATCATTAGTTTGATAACTAATCTCTTTGTTCTCAGTGCCGGTGTCCTATTTCTGGTTGCAGGGTTGCCGTTTTTGCAAAGTGTATTAGAGCAGGGCGCCGTTGAAGGTGCTGCCTCAGAGGCAGATACCAGACAATTGTTAACCCTCCTCGATCAACTCCCCCGTTTTCCTGAGGTGCTGACACCCGTTTTAATCTTGGGGGGGATTCTCCTGCTGCTGTTGGGGATTTACTTTGGGGTAGCCTATCTATTTGCCCTGCCTTTGGTGGTGGAGCACCGGTTTGACGTGTGGCCAGCCCTAGAAACCAGTCGCCGCTTGATCTCCCGTAGCTGGTGGAGCTTCTTTTTTCTCAACGTGTCAATTATTTTCTTCCATATTTTAGGCTTGTGCCTCTGCGGTGTGGGGCTGTTGGTGACAATTCCTTGGAGTAGTTGTGTCATTGTAGCAGCCTACCGCGATATTATTGGCCTAATTCCCTCCATCAGAGATACAAATTAGCTTTCTAGTTTTAGTGTAATGACGCTGCCTACCCTTGCAGAGATTAACCTCGACCCCTTTTGGATGCCCTTTACGGCCAATCGGCAGTTTAAGCAAAGCCCTCGCCTTCTCGTGTCAGCGGCGGGGATGTACTACACGAGTATTGATGGCCGCTCCATTCTCGATGCCA
This sequence comes from uncultured Thermosynechococcus sp., assembly GCF_937958135.1. NCBI lineage: Bacteria > Bacillati > Cyanobacteriota > Cyanophyceae > Acaryochloridales > Thermosynechococcaceae > Thermosynechococcus > uncultured Thermosynechococcus sp. Next base: position 23,781 of record NZ_CALGOG010000075.1, read on the forward strand.
CAGCGGGGCTGTGGTGTGTTAATGCCGGACACTGCCGCCCTGAAATCCGCAGCGCGATCGCTCAACAGGCTGCTACCCTGGATTTTGCCCCCACCTTTCAGATGGGGCATCCGGGACCCTTTCAGGTTGCCGATCGCCTGCGTGCCATTACCCCTGAGCCTCTCAACCATATCTTTTTTACTAATTCTGGCTCTGAGGCGGTGGACACAGCCTTGAAAATTGCCCTAGCTTACCATCGCTTGCGGGGGGAAGGCAGTCGCCAACGGCTCATTGGGCGTGAGCGGGGCTATCACGGGGTTGGCTTTGGGGGAATTTCCGTGGGAGGCATTGCCGCCAATCGCAAGTTCTTTGGTCCTCTTTTGGCAGGGGTAGATCATCTGCCCCACACCCACAATCTTGAGCAAAATGCCTTCAGCAAGGGGCAGCCAACGTGGGGAGCACATTTAGCCGATGAGCTAGAGCGGTTGGTGGCTCTGCACGATGCTTCAACAATTGCCGCTGTAATTGTCGAACCCTTGGCGGGTTCTACGGGGGTATTGATTCCGCCCCAAGGGTACTTGGAACGCCTGCGCGCCATTTGCGATCGCCATGGCATCCTGTTGATTTTTGATGAGGTGATCACCGGCTTTGGCCGTCTGGGTGCTCCCTTTGCCGGCCAATACTTTGGCGTGACGCCGGATCTGATTACTGTGGCCAAGGGGTTGACCAATGCGGCTGTGCCCATGGGGGCGGTCATTGTGCGCGATGAAATCTATGAAACCTTTATGCAAGGGCCCTTGGGGCAAATTGAGTTTTTCCATGGCTACACCTATTCGGGACATCCCCTTGCCTGTGCCGCTGCCTTAGCCACCCTAGAGATCTACGAAAAGGAAGCCCTATTTGAGCGGGCGGCTGCCCTTGCTCCCTATTGGCAGGAGGCCGTCCACAGCTTGCGGGGGCTGCCCCATGTCATTGATATTCGCAATTTGGGCCTGGTGGCGGGCATTGAATTGGCGCCGCGGGAAGGTCAAGGGGGTGCCCGTGGCTATGATGCCCTCTGCCGTGCCTTTGAGGCGGGGCTGCTGATTCGAGTTACAGGGGATATTATTGCCCTCTCGCCTCCGTTAATTGTGGAGCGATCGCACATTGATCAAATGATGGAGATTTTAAGTCGCGTTCTGCGGGAACTTCCTTAGCTGGCTGAGCGTCAGCAAAAGCACTCTCTCACCGGAGGCTTGTATGTTACGCTTCCTGTCGCTGGCCATCGGGAGTGTCGTGACCCTGCTGGCGATCGCCCCCCCAATGCGGGCGGCCTATCCTCTCTTTCCCAATCAGCCGGGGGTAGATGTCTTCTTCCCCGGCCTCGAGTCTTTTGGGCGGCCACAGACCCCGCAATACACTCCCTACAACCCCATCTTTTACCGTCCGCCGGGGCAATCCCAGACCTACATTATCGTACCGGTGCCCTATCCAGCTCGCCCTGTGATTTACTACTTGCCCTACGGCGCACCTGTTTATTCCCCCCACTTTCCCTATCCTTGTTATCCCTTTCGGTGTAGGTAAAGTGGGCGCTGCGGAGGAGCGATCCTGCTACAATAGCGGATAATTTAGCTTTTTTGAGAGGGGGTATGGCGCACTTAGCGATCGCGCCTGTATTGTTTCACTTGGCATTTCCGGTCAACAATCTAGCGGACACCAAAGCCTACTACATTGACGGCTTGGGCTGCGAACCAGGGCGGGAAAACGCCCACTGTCTAATCCTCAAGCTGTATGGCCATCAACTGGTGGCCCATGTCACCGCTGAACCCCTAACCCCACCCAAAAACATCTATCCGCGCCACTTTGGTTTGATTTTTTTGGCTCAGGCCGACTGGCAAAATCTGCGCGATCGCGTGGTCAAAAACGGGCTGGAATTTTATCAGCCGCCGCGCACCCGCTTTCCCAACACCCCCCTAGAGCATCAAACCTTCTTTTTGGCAGACCCCTTCCACAATCTCATTGAAATCAAGCACTACCGCAATGTAGAAGCCATTTTTGGCCTGCGGAATCACGCTTCCATTGGCGATACCTCCCCTGCATCTGTCTCCCCCTGTGAGTCATCTCATTCTCTATAGCAAGCCCGGCTGTCACTTGTGTGAAGGGCTACAGGAAAAGCTGGCTACTCTGAGGGAATTTACCCTTGAAGTACGCGACATTACTCGCTGCGAAGAGTGGTGGCAAGCCTATCAGTACGAAATTCCGCTGCTCTATTTGGTCATCGGCGAACAGGTCATTCCCGTGCCGCGCTTTTCTCCCCGTGCAAGTGCTGAACAGATTCGGCAGCGCCTCCAGCAATTGGCGGGTGGGAGCAAATCGGAGGCTGCCGATTGAGGGGATAATCAGCGTAGTACGCCAACAGGAAACTCACCTATGGTGGATTTGGGAGCGATGTTCTTTCGCGGACGCGGGGTCAAGATCTCCCAGCAGTTTGCCGTAATCGGTCTGGGGCGCTTTGGCCGAGGGGTATGTGAAACCCTGCACGGCATGGGCTACGAGGTGCTAGGGAGTGACAACCAAGAGCGGTTAGTCAATCAAGTCCTGCAGGATCACATTGTGGATCATGCAATTCAATTGGACTCCACAGATCCCCAAGCCCTGAAGGAAGCAGGTCTGCTGGAATTTGAAACAGTGATTGTCGCCATTGGCAATCATGTGGATGCCAGTATCATCACTACGCTTAACCTAAAGGAAGGGGGCGTGCCCAATGTCGTTGCCAAGGCTTCCTCGGAGATTCACAAAAAACTGCTAGAGCGCGTCGGGGCAGATCGCGTGGTCTTCCCGGAATATGAGGCGGGTTGCGACTTGGCGCGATCCCTCACCCGACCGGCCATTCTCGATTGGTTTGATCTCGACCCTGAAAAAAGTATTGTGGAAATCAAGGTTCCCGAGGTATTTCACAATCGCACCGTTGCGGAGGTGGAACTTCGCAGTCGCTATGGCCTCAACCTGATTGCCCTGCGCTTTGATGACAAGTTTGAGATCAATCCCAGTCCTAGCCAAAAGCTCAAGAAGGGGGACGTTATGGTGGTGATTGGTGCCAATGAGGACATTGACCGCTTTTTGCGCAGTCAGCACATTCACTAGCAGGGGGTGAGGGCTTGTTTCCCTAGACCAGAACCGCCTCACACTGCTATGACGCCCTTAGCCAATGCTGGCTCCCTTTTGGGGGGTCGCAGACAGCAGGCAGAAGAGTGATACACTCATATTAACATTTGTAAACAATTGCCCCCTACCCTTTGAGATTGCCCCTATGAAGAACGCGCTTTACACTGCGGAGCAGGTGTGCCTGATTGGTCACATCTTGGCAATGGCCTTTGGTTTGGCGGGGTTACTTCTCGTGGTACCCCATCCTGAGTTTATTCTGGCCTTGCCCCCCTGGGGTCAGCAGCTCTTTCAGTGGAGCATGGCGAACGGCGGGGTAGTTTATATTGTCCTCGGGGCGCTGGCGATCGCTCTCCATACCTATCGCCACTTTGGGCTTGGCAAACTTCTCGGCTTTCTGCTGCCAGCAGTGGGAATTTCCCTCACCAGTGAACTGTTGGGTACCAGTACCGGCTTTCCCTTTGGCCATTACGGTTACCTCAGTGGCTTGGGGTACAAAATTGCTGGCCTTGTTCCTTTTACGATTCCCCTCTCTTGGTTTTATATGGGGCTGGTCACGTTTCTATTGGCCTATAGCGGTTTCATAAGTCGTCCTCTGCGGGAAGGCAAACCGCTGGGCTTTGGGGCAGTCCTGAGCACCGTGGGCTTAGGAGCAATCTTTTTGACGGCCTGGGACTTTGTTTTGGATCCGGCCATGAGTCAAACGGCAGTCCCCTTCTGGCAATTTCAGGAGGTGGGTGAGTTCTTTGGCATGCCCTACCGCAACATTTTGGGGTGGACAGGGACAGGGGCAATGTTTATGGGGCTGGCAATGATCACCTGGTGGCCAAAGCCGGTGGTGGTCAACCGCAGGCAACTGATTACCCCCCTGCTGGTCTATCTGGTCAACTTTGCCTTTGGCGCGGTGATTACGCTTACCTCCTTGGATCAGCGTTTTTGGATTCCCGCAACCCTAGGCTTTGTTTTAGGTGTCGTACCCGTCACGCTGCTGTGGTGGTTTGCTCAAACTTCTCTGGGGAAGACGGCAGTAGATCTTCGGTAGAGATGATTCCTGGGGGGAGAAGGGGCAATTCCTTCAAAGGAAATTAAAGGGGTCAACATCAATACTGAATCGCGTGGAGCTGGGACAGTGCATCTTAAGGCCATTGAGGGCTTGACTCAGCCGCGGAAAATCTGTGGGTGAACCTTTCAGGAGAATTTGCCAGCGGTAGCGATCGGCAATTTTGGCAATCGCCGCCGGTGTTGGACCGAGAACTTCCCACGTGCCCTCTGCAACGGGTGGGAGTGCCTGTAACTGCTGGGCGATCGCCTGGGCTGTGGTGGCCACCTGCTCTGGATCAGGACTGCTGAGGCGCAGAAGGATGAGTTGGCCATAGGGGGGATAGCCCAAAGGCTTGCGGTTGCTCAGCTCCTGGGTGGCAAAGGTTTCCCAGTCGTACTGTTTTACCGCTTGGATGACCCCATGCTCAGGAACATAGGTTTGGAGGATAACTTGCCCTGGCGTACTGCCCCGCCCGGATCGCCCCGCCACTTGGGTGAGCACCTGAAATGCTCGTTCCGTAGCTTGATAATCCGGTAGATGGATCAGGCTATCGGCAGCTAAAATTCCCACCAACGCCACCTGGGGCAAATCAATCCCCTTGGTCAACATTTGCGTCCCTACCATCACATCCGCCTCGCCGGCGGCAAACCGGCTCAACAGTTGGCGATGAGATCCTTTACGTTGCGTAGTGTCACTGTCAAAGCGCAGTACCCGCAACTGGGGAAACCGCTGATTGAGTTCCGCAACCACCCGCTGCGTACCGCCGCCAAAGGGTTTGAGATAGGGAGAGTCACAGCTGGGACACCGCCGAGGAAAAGCCTGCTGGTAACCACAGTAGTGACAGCGCAGAACCGTTAGGTGGTCGCTAAACAGATGTGCGGTAAGCGAGACACTGCAGTGGGGACAGTACAGAGCCGTGCCACAACTGCGGCAGGACACAAACGTGCTATATCCACGCCGCGGGACAAAGAGAATGGCCTGCTGACCCCCTAGATTTGCCAACGCTTCCTGAAGAGGAAAACTGAGCATGGAGTAGTTCTTGCGGAGCAGCTCTTGGCGCATGTCCACAACGGTAATGGGGGGCAGGGGGCTACCGTGAATGCGTTCCGGCAGGGACAGAGGGTGAATCCGCCCCATTTGCGCTGCTTGCCATGTGCTCAGGGCAGGGGTAGCCGTTCCCAAAATCAAGGGAATGGACTGTTGGCGCGATCGCCATTCCGCCACCGTGCGGGCATGGTAGCAGGGCTGGGGTTGATCCTGCTTGTAGCTACTGTCGTGCTCTTCATCCAGAATCATCAGACCCAGCCCGACCAGGGGCAGAAGCACAGCAGATCGTGTGCCAATGACCACGCGCGGCTCCTGCAGGAGCGTCAAGCGCCAAGTGTCATAGCGCTCCCCCTCACTCAAGCCACTGTGATAAACCAACACCCGCTGTCCAAACCGCGCCCGCACCCGATCTGTCAACTGCGGTGTTAAGCCAATCTCCGGCACGAGCAGCAAGGCGGATCGCCCCCGCTCTAGACAGGCGGCAATGGCCTGTAGATAGACTTCTGTCTTGCCGGAGCCGGTGACCCCGTGGAGCAAAAAGGTTTCCCCCGTTTCTAAATGCTGCAAAATCTGTGCTAAGGCAGTGGCTTGGGCAGGCGTTAACGTTTTAGGCGCCTCTGGCGGAACCGCTACTCCCTGTTCAAGACGGCAAGACTGCTGCTCGACAATGGTAAGATACCCCTTGTCCGCAAGACGCCGCAGGGTTTGGGAGGTGGTGCCCATTGCTGTGAGTACCTCCTGCAGCGGACAGTCGCGACCCTGTTGCTGAAGATAGTGCAGGATCTGCCGCTGCCGCTGCGTTAGCTCCTCCCCTCCCTTCCCCTTCAGGAGCACCACCACCTGTTGGTGTTTAGGCTGTTGAGCGCTGGGTGCTGCCAGATAGGTCTCCACTAAGCCGAGACGTTCGAGTTCACTGAGGGCTCGCCGCACTTTGGGAAAGTGTTGCTGGAGGTAGCGCACACTGTAGTCCCCACTGCCTTTGCTCTGGAGAAAGCGCAGCAGATGTTGCCCCTGCTCAGACAGGGGAGGAATGCCCTGTTGGCGGCGCAGACGTACCCGCCGTTGTGCTCTCCCCAAAACCCCCGGCGGCAGGGCAGTGCGCACCACTTGGATCAAAGGCGTGCAGTAGTAGGTGGCAATCTGCTCTAGGAACGCCCAATAATCTTTTGGAAAAAGCTGCTGGTCAACAATTTCTAGGAGCGATCGCAA
>NZ_CALGOG010000076.1:0-10338 GCF_937958135.1 uncultured Thermosynechococcus sp.
TGGCTCCGGGTTTGCCCGCTATGGGGGTGAGGTGCTGCTGGGGCGTTTGGGACATGCCTTGGTTGCCCTGGGTGGCCCCCTTGGGCCAGCGATCGCCGGCAGCATTTTTATTTTGTCTAGCCGCTCCCATCGCACTACAGACATTTGTCTCAAAGCACTTGGCATCGTTATCTTGGCCTCGGTGTTCCTGTGGGTGCGATCGCTCTTTGGCATTGTCTTTATGACAGGGGTGGGCATTGCCATCCTCCTGGTGGCCTCTCACGGGAATCACTGGTTCAAGGGTCTTTCCATTCAGTTCCTTGGCGTGCAGGCCTGTATTAGTACCTTCCAGCAGGTGGACTACCTCTTTACCTACGCCATTGCGGGGGGACAGCTTTCCGACACAGGTCTTTTACAACACTACCTTTGGCTCCCCTATTGGCTGTGGGGAGCGCTCATTACTGTGCTGACCCTAGGACTGCTGCTGTGGAGCCTCAGAGTGGCCTATACCCGCCCTAGGTAATGCCCCAGCGGTTGCGCCAGCGGCTTGTGGATTCACGGTGAGAGACCTGCTGCTCGGCTTGGCGGCGCAATCGAATTGTCTCCGCACTATCCCGCAGGTGGGGATCGCGGTAGGGAATTCCGGCGCGGGTTTGCAAGTGTTCCTGTTCTAGCTGTGAAAGGGGAATCAGGTGATCTGCTTGCCAGCGGGCGACGGTTCCCTGGGCCCATTCATGGCTGTGCTGCGGTGCCCCAATTGGGAGCGTCCCGATGTGCAAACCGGCCTCCCGCAGGGCTGAACGAACTGCCGCAGCCCGCGAATAGGTGGCCAAATATCCCTCTGGTGCCAGACACCGAGCAACTAGGCTGAGAAACTCCACCGTCCACAATTGCGGACAGCGCTGCGGTGAAAAGGGATCAAGAAAAATTGCATCTGCTTGAAATCCTTGGCGAACAAGGTCTTGGATGGTTTGGCGGGCATCGCCGATTAAAAGCTGTGCTTGGCACTGTGGGGTACTCACCTGCTGTCCCTCAGCCAGTCTCTCAAGAATTGCCTGAACCGGCGCTGACCAAGGGGGCATCACTGCCAATGCTGCTTGAGGAACGCGGAGATCTAGCTCTAAGCCAACCACAGTGACCTGACAGGCAGGATTGTGGTGCCAGATAACTTCTAGGGCCGCGGCGGTGTTGTAGCCTAAGCCATAGCAGATATCCAAAAGCTGCAACTGGGGGGCTTGGGCTTGGGTCGGCAGAGCAGTGGCGATCGCGAACTTTTCAAAGGCTTCTTGGCGCGCTCCCTCAAGGCTATGGAAAGTTTCGCCAAACTCGGAAGAAAAAAATGTAAAGGAACCGTCCGCTGTCGCTCGAGGCTGCCAGAGTGGGGTCAAAGCAGCCATCTGCTGAGAAGAGGTCATCACGGCATTTGAGCGGGTGGCTGCGGTTGGGGTTCGGGAGAGCGGTTCAGCATCACAACACCGACCCCTGCAACCAAAAGAATAGTAACAATACCGCCAATTATCAGCAGCAAAGGGGGAGAGGATTTTGCCCCTGGCACAGGTTCTGGACTCACCACTGCAGGTTTTGGGGGTGGAAGATTCAGTTGCGTTTCGTGGGGTGGCTGCTGCTGGCTCAGCTCTTCCTCTGCTTGGGTAACGGTTGAGGTTAAGGGCACCGCCTTAATGCTGTGGTAGTTGACACTCTGCAAATACTTGATAAATTCGGCATCCCCCATTGACATGATGCTGTAGTGCGCCTTGACGGATCCACCAAAGTTAATTTCATCTCCATCCTTTAACTCGTGTCTTTGCACGCGCTGGCCATTGACTAGGATGCCATTGGCACTGGGTTTACCATCGGCATTGCCATCCACCACGCGATAGCGATAGCCATCGGGGGAAGGAATCCGCAGCAGCAGGGCATGCTGCCGTGAGACACCGTGACCATGAATGACAATTGCATTTGTAACATCGCGACCAATGGAATAGGTGGCCGCCTCCAAGGCAACCGTGCGCCTGCCCGTTTCATCTTCAATGCGGAGCAAATGGTGCTCATGATGGGTATTCATGGGAACACCTGAAACTGATTTTACCCAACATCTTAGCCTGAGTTGCAAACAGCGGTATCGCCCAAGTTCCTAAATTAAGTTAAGTGAGGGGAAACAGACGTATTGGGGCTAGGGCTTGCAGTTGTTGCCCAAGGCGAAAAGCCTGGGGTTCATAGAGTTCGAGGGTGAGGGCAGCAGGAAGTTGCTGGATAAAAGCCCGCGATTGCGGCAGGGGCAAACCCGTGATTTTTGTAATCAAGTTGCTAATTTCTAGGGCGGCTTCTGCATTACGGGGGAGACCCACCCACAGCCGCCACTGGCGGCGAGGCGCCATTTTCCCCTGTTCAACCCGCCGTAGGCCATCAATCGTGGCCAAGACAATCAGGCGATCGCCCGCAGCAAGTTGCAGTGTATCACTGGGCAAAAATTGTTGACTGGTCTCCCCGCCCAAAAACTGTTCGTGGCGCTTGTAAAAGACGGGAATGACTGCATAGCCATAGGCCACTTCTCCAATTAACTTGCCCTCAAGGGTATCCCCAGCGGTAACGGTATAGTCGGCAATCAGAACGGTTTGCTGATCAATCTGAAACAGACCAAGCATGGTTTCGCCAAAGGCGGCGCCGGCAAAGGCTTCTGCTGCTAGGGCATAGGCACAGAGGGGACGGGCACGGGGTAAAAGCTCCCGTAAATCATCGGTGAGAGTAGGATCATAGATGCTAATGACCAAGCCAATCGGAGACTGGCGCTGCTCTGTGGCTTGGCGGGCAATTAGAGCCGCCTCAAGGTTCAGCATCTCGTCGGGAGTGGTAAGAACTAGGCTTTTGGCACTCTCTAAATGGGCTTGGGGAAGTTTCTCAGTAATGCTGCCAAAAAGCATTGGCAGGTCTTCAAAGAGCTGGGTCTGCTCTGGGTTGTCCACCAGTAGGACGAGGGGTTGACGAAAGGTGCGCAGCAGTTGCACCACCTGTTGGCCAATACGATTTAGACCAACCACAATCACATGATCTGCCGTGGGCAGAGGCGGACGTTTCTTGATAAACTCAAACCGCGCCTCTAGGAGTTTCTCGGCCAACAGGCCCAAGACACCCACAATAAAGAGGATGCTGACAACTGCCACCAAAATACAGACCACGAGTAGCCAGGGGGGCACAGGATCATTTTCTAGCCCGCCAAAGAGATCGCCAAAGCCCCCCAGTAGGAGAATAAACCCCGCAGCAAAGGCCTTTTGCCAATTGAGGTTAGGGACGTTGTAGCGCAACAGGAGGGCTGTCAAAAGCCACAGACCACTGCCTATCCAGAGTCCCCTGAAAATTAATTCGCGGGAGCGATCGCCATGGATCCACTGCCAAAATTGCTGCACCTGCTCAGGGAGTTGGCGCAGTTGCTGTAGCCGTTGCTGCAGGGGATTTGAGGCTGGAGGGCCAAAGGACTTGACAACTTCCACGCGCTCAATCCAAATAGGGCGATCTCCCACTTCAAAGTGCAAATCCGGTGGCCAATGGTTAAAAAGACGATGGGGGCGAGTCGGCTGGAAGAGAGAGAGCTGCGAATGGCAGGAGCGGATACTAATTAGGCGTTGATGACGGCGCTGCCAACGGTGGACAGGGGTACCCAGTAGCGGACTCTCGGCAGTGACGGTCTGCTGCCACACTCGAAACTGTTGCCCCTCAATTGTAAACGCCGCGAGAATATCCTCCTCAAGGGCTGCCAAGGCAAAAGCAGGAGCCGGCAGCTCCGTCGGATTAAGGGCAACAAAGCTCCCCAACTTTTTCGCCAAAAGGGCGTTGAGATTATCGCGACTGGAGCGCACCACGAGGTGGACATGGGGATTTAAGCGGCGAGCCACAAGCGCCGTAGCAATATTGGTGGCCTCATCACTCGTCACCGCTAGGAGAGTGCGGCAGCGATCAATGCCAGCGGCTTTCAGAACTGTTTCCTGCCGACAGTCACCAATAACGACAGGTTCACTGAGTAACTCCGCCAACTGGGGAATTTCCCATTCAATGTTGCGGTGGCGTTCAATGGCACAAATTTCAATGGCCAAGTGATCAGCCGCAAACCGGCGCAGGCTTTGGATGCAAAACTGCCCCAAACTACCAAGACCACAGATAATAAAGCGATCGCGGCCACCCCCCTCTCCCAACTGGGTAATGGACGCTCCTACCGCGGGAGCAGACCACGATTTCCACCAGTAGGGAAAGGATTGATAGGGTTCAGCCACAAACAGAAGGAGACTTCCCTCCTGCCACTTCTGCCGCAGGAGAGTGCCCCAGCGGGTGAGGCGGTCAAGGTCAACCTGAGTGGACTCAATCCAAATGGCCAGGTGGCGATCGCCCCGGTCAACAAACCAAGTGGCACTGCTACCTAATAGCTGGCGCAGTTGCCGATCGATGACCTCCGCAAGGCTCGCCATATCCTTCTAGCCAAAATAGGAAAGCAGGGCCTGTTGCTCCAACTGACGACCAATCACCACAAGGCGGGTTTGACGGGGTTCTGCTAATTGCCACGGGCGATCGTAAAACCAGTCTAACCGCTGACCGACCCCCTGTACCACAAGACGCATCGGCTTGCCTTCAATGGCTGCAAAGCCTTTGATGCGGTAAATGTCAGGCACTTGCAGTAATCGTTCAAGGGATTGGCGCAGGCGTTGCAGATCCCAAGTCCCCATCTCCAAGCAAACTGCTTGAATCTCTGCGTCGTGATCGTGCTCTTCCTCAAAATCGTGATGACTTGGCCGCTGCCCCAAGTTCTCCTCAACGGCGGCGTTAAAGCCCAACAACAAGTCCGCAGGCACTTGTCCCTGCTGCGCCGCCAGCAGCTTAATCCGTGGGGGCAATTGACGGCGCAGTTCCCTCAGGAGCTGTTCCACCTGCTGCCGAGTCAGTTGATCGGCCTTGTTGAGAATCACCAAATCGGCACAGGCCAGTTGATCATTAAAGAGTTCCTCAAGGGGCGTCTCTTCATGCTGGAGGTTTGGATCCGCCTCCTTCTGGGCAAAGAGTGCCTCTAAATCAGCGCTCACTTGACCCGCTGCCAAAGCCAGCCCATCCACAACGGTCACCACCCCATCTACCGTTGCTGCGTGGCGTACCTCTGGCCAACGGAAGGCCATGACCAAGGGTTTAGGCAGTGCCAGTCCTGAGGTTTCAATCACAATGTGATCAATCTCCTGCCGCCGTGCCAAGAGGGCTTGCATCGTTGGCAAAAACTCCTCCTGCACCGTGCAGCAAAGACAGCCATTGGTCAGTTCCCAGATGCCCATGGCGCGATCGCCACAGGACTGCAACAGCTCGCCATCAATGCCGACATCGCCAAACTCATTGACAATCACGGCAATACGCCTGCCGGCGGCATTCTGGAGCAGGTGTCGAATCAGCGTGGTTTTGCCACTCCCAAGAAAGCCGGTAATAATTGTGACTGGAATTTTTGCACTCATTAAAAGGCCTCAATGTTGGGAAAGTCTTTGAGTTGATGGGCGGCTTCGCCACAGGTTCGGGGGGTTGGAAACACCTTTTCGGGGTTGGCGAGGCGTTTTGGATCAAACGCAGCGCGCACCTGCTGCATTGTTTCTAGATCTGCCGGACTAAACATTTCGCTCATAAAACAGACCTTATCACTGCCAATCCCGTGCTCTCCAGAGATACTTCCCCCCAAGCGCACACAGAGCTTGAGAATTTCCCCCCCCAAGGCTTCTACTTCCGCAAGGGCACCGGGAACCGACTGATCGTAGAGAATCAAAGGATGCAGGTTGCCATCGCCGGCGTGAAAGACATTGGCGATGCGATAGCCACTGCGCTGACTGAGTTGTTCAATCTCCCTGAGGACAGTGGCCAGTTGACTGCGGGGAATCACTCCATCTTGGACAAAATAGTTGGGACTGAGGCGACCCGCAGCGGCAAAGGCGGCTTTGCGACCCTGCCAAAGGCGCAGGCGGTCTTCGGCTTCTGTGGCCACCGTCACATGGCGTGCCCCCTGTGCATAGCAAATGCGCATGACTTGCTCCTGCAGGAAGGGCACTTCCGCCTCTAGGCCATCCACTTCCACCAGCAGGACGGCAGCGGCATCGCGGGGATAGCAGTTGGTCGCCACCACATCCTCCACGGCATTGATACTCAGGTTGTCCATAATCTCCATGCCGGCGGGAATAATTCCGGCACGAATAATTGCAGAAACCGTTTCCCCGGCTGCTTCAATGGTGGGGAAATCCGCCAAGAGAACGGCGATCGCCTCCGCCTGTTTAAGAACCCGCAGCCGAATTTCCGTGGCAATGCCCAGCGTCCCCTCCGAGCCAACAAAAACCCCCATGAGGTCATAGCCGGGCATTTCCGGGGCTGCACCGCCCAGTTCCACAATTTCCCCATTGGGCAGAACCACCGTGAGTCCGAGCACATGGTTTGTGGTGACGCCATACTTTAGGCAATGAACACCGCCGGAGTTCTCAGCCACATTGCCGCCAATGGAGCAAATAATTTGGCTCGATGGATCGGGGGCATAGTAAAAGCCCTGAGCAGCAACCGCTTGGGTAACCCACGCATTAATGACTCCCGGCTGCACTACCACCTGCTGATTGGCCAGATCAATGTCTAGAATCCGGTTCATGCGGGAAGTGACAATGAGAATTCCCTCCGTGTGGGGCAGTGCGCCCCCCGATAAGCCAGTGCCTGAGCCACGGGCAACAAAGGGAATTCGATAGCGATCGCACACTTTGAGGACGGCAGAAACTTGCGCTGTGGTCTGAGGAAGCACGACAAGCTTGGGTCGCTGCCGATACATGGATAGACCGTCACACTCATACACTAGGGCGGCCGCTGGGTTAGTGATGACACTCTCCTTGCCGACGATGGCCGTTAGCTCCTCCGTTACCCGCTGCCAAGGGGTAATTTGCCGTAATGTGGACATCTCCACTGCTGTGAACCCACCTTTTCTATCGTAAATTGACTCCCCCTCAGAACAATGGGGGCAGAGGGGATTTGACATTTACTTACTAAATAGTTATAAGATTAAGTAGTAACCATTTTAGGGTTAAACAATCCTGCCCCACGCTTTACCCCCTACTGGAGCGCGCTATGCTATTTCGCCAACTTTTTGACTACGACACGTGGACCTATTCCTACCTCATTGCCGATGAAGCCACAGGTGACGCTGCCTTGGTGGATAGCGTCCTCGAACAGGTGGATCGGGATGTGCAGTTAATTGAGCAATTGGGGTTAAAGTTGCGCTACTGCTTGGAAACCCATGTCCACGCCGACCACATTACCGGCGCGGGTAAAATCCGTGAGCGCACGGGCTGCAAAACCCTTGTCCCTGAAAATGCAGCTGTGGACTGCGCCGATGGCCATATTAAAGACGGGGAAGTGATTCATGTGGGCAGTATCCCGATTCAGGGAATTGCCACTTTGGGGCACACCGATAGCCACATGGCCTTCTTGGTCAACGGCACTCACCTACTGACGGGTGATTCCCTCTTTATTCGGGGCTGCGGGCGCACCGACTTCCAAAGTGGTGATGCGGGGGCAATGTATGATGCGGTAACGCAGCGACTCTTTACGCTTCCCGACTCTACCCTAGTCTATCCCGGCCATGACTATCGTGGTCACACGGTTTCTACTATCGGTGAGGAGAAACGCTTTAATCCTCGCTTTGTGGGTCGCGATCGCCAGCAGTTCATTGAGTTTATGGCTAACCTGAATCTGCCCGATCCCAAGAAAATCATGGAGGCAGTGCCCGCTAACCAACAGTGTGGGAGGGTTGCTGCGGCTGTTTAATCCCTTGACTCCTGATGGCCCCTGTTTTTTACCTATCCTTCAGTCACGAGGTTAGAAACCAAAAATTATGATCACAACAACCACTGAGTCTCCCCTTATTTCTGCTGCTGAACTCCACAATGCCCTGCAGCAGCGACAAGTCCTGCTCATTGACGTGCGGGAACCCAATGAGTACAACAATGCCCACATTCCGGGGGCGCTGCTGTGCCCTTTGGCCAATGTGCAGGAGCTGGAGCCTCCCTGTAGCTCCGACACGCGGGTGGTGCTCTACTGCGAGTCGGGTCGGCGCTCGCAGATGGCCTACGAAATCCTTGCCCGGCGGGGGTTCCAAAACCTGAAAAACCTCGAAGGAGGCATCCAGCGCTGGAAACAGATGGGCTACGCTGTGCGGGGCGCTGCCAATGCTCCCCTCAGCATCATGCGGCAGGTACAAATTACGGCCGGTAGCTTAATTCTCACAGGGGTGATCTTGGGCTTTACCGTCAACGCAGGATTTTTCTTCCTGTCGGGCTTTGTCGGCCTGGGCATGCTCTTTGCCGGTCTCAGTGGCCGCTGCCTACTGGCTCAACTGCTCATGCGCTTGCCCTTTAATCGCCCCAAGGGAAAATAGCCAATGCTGAGTTACTGGTTGGGGCACGGACTGGCGATCGCCATCGGCTTGAGTCTTGGTCTATTGGGGGGCGGCGGTTCAGTTCTTGCCCTACCGGTATTGGTTTATGTCATGGGCATTGAGACTAAAGTCGCGATTCCGATGACCCTTGTGATTGTTGGCACCGTCAGTTTGCTGGCGGTTATTCCCCAGTGGCGGCGCGGTTACGTCAACTTACGTCTGGCCCTGGTTTTTGGTTCAGCAACAATGGTTGGTGCCTACCTCGGAGCGCGACTGGCTGCCCTGCCTTGGA
This sequence comes from uncultured Thermosynechococcus sp., assembly GCF_937958135.1. Taxonomy (NCBI): domain Bacteria; kingdom Bacillati; phylum Cyanobacteriota; class Cyanophyceae; order Acaryochloridales; family Thermosynechococcaceae; genus Thermosynechococcus; species uncultured Thermosynechococcus sp. The sequence continues at coordinate 8,691 of NZ_CALGOG010000076.1, forward strand.
TTACCGATACCGTGCAGCTCTTACTCTTTGCCGTTGCCATGATGGTGGCGGCAATTTTAATGATTCGGCGGCAGCAGCGCCCCCCTGCGCCCGAACTCACGCCTCCAGAAGTTTTTTTAGAAAGTCAGCTTTATAGCCCCCCAGTATGTAAGTACTGCTGGCTGTGGCTACCCACAGAGGGCTTGGGTGTCGGTATTCTGACAGGACTGGTGGGTGTTGGTGGGGGCTTTGCCATTGTGCCTGCCCTTGTTTTGCTGGGGAAAATTCCCATGCGACAGGCGATCGGCACCTCACTCCTAATTATTGCTGCCAACGCTGTAGCTGCGGTTTGGGGCTATCTGGGCACCGTTAACTTGGATCCACGCTTGACCCTGACCCTAACCTTAGCAGCAGCGAGTGGTTCTGTTCTCGGCAGCTACCTCAGTCACTACATCTCCGCCAAACGACTCCAGCAGGGCTTTGGCTACTTCTTAATTGGTATTGCCACCTTTGTTATCCTGAAAACGCTACTGGCACCCCCCCAGCGCAGCAAAAGCTCCTCTCTGCCGGCGAGGCACTACCTCACTGCATCGGTTCCCACAAAGCGAAGCCCCACTTAGGACTCTGGGGCTTTTGAGGCACTCTGCTGTTGCCCAATTTGATTGAGCAGCGCGAGAATGCGACTCCCCCGCTCTAGGGAGCGATCTTCAATAAACACCACCTCAGGTGTCCGTCGTAGGCGAATGCGCTGCCCCAGTTGCCGTCGCACAAAGCCCGAAGCGGCCTTCAGACCTGCCATGGTTGAGCGGCGTACCTCCTCGGTGCTATAGATACTGACGAAAATTTTGGCGTGTTGCAAATCACCAGAAACTTCTACATCCGTGACACTGACCATGCCCGCCCCCACCCGCTCATCGCGGATTTCATACATCAACAACTGACTCACTTCCCGTTTGATTAATTCTGCTACTCGTGCTACCCGTCGCTCTGTTGCCATGGCGGGCCTCCTTTTCTTGATTGGTGGTAAAGACGATTCTGCACCTCTCCTATCTTATCAAGACAGCCATCGCCGAGTTCCTTAGGTTGCGGGCGATCGCCCAAGACTGCTATGGCAGTCACCACTGGCAGCGGTTTACAATACTTAACATTTCTTACTGGCGTTCTGTTTCGGTTCAGGCCCCAATTTCCTACTGTTTCGGTGAATTACAACCCCTGCTCAAAAATGAGAAACCGGGGAGGCTAGGCAACAATCACCTTGATATTTCGTAAGAATTCCGCTATCACGTTAATATAGTTCTCCCGCAGCAAATGCTGATGGGAAGCTTAACCTACCCTTGGTGAACGCCAACAGTGACTAGGTAAAATCACCTACTAACTTAAGCGTCAGCGAGGGATGGGTTTCTCATTTATTAAAGCCAAATTAACAGGATGCTGGAGCGATCGCTCCTAAGTAAGGAGCCGATAATGCCCTACCAGCAACTGTAAGGTTCTAAATCTGGCATCTATATCTGCAAGAGGATTTAATTCCATGACGATCGCGATTGGACGAGCGCCAGCGGAGCGGGGATGGTTCGACATCCTCGACGACTGGCTCAAACGTGACAGATTTGTCTTTGTCGGCTGGTCAGGCATTCTCCTGTTTCCCTGCGCCTACCTTGCCCTCGGCGGC
>NZ_CALGOG010000077.1:0-27275 GCF_937958135.1 uncultured Thermosynechococcus sp.
GTGGACAATGGCATTGCTGCCCTCGAACCCATTCTGAAGGCACGGGAACTGGGACTGACAGTAATTGTCACCGACCACCACGAGGTGCCGCCGCAACTCCCCCCTGCCCATGCCATTCTCAATCCTAAATTAGTGGCTGCAACTTCTCCCTACCATAGCCTTGCCGGCGTCGGGATGGCCTATATTCTGGCATTGTCCTTAGCGCAGCGTTTAGGGAAGTGGCGGGAACTGGTGCGTCCGTTGCGGGAGTTGTGCACCCTGGGGACGATTGCGGATCTCGCGCCTTTGACCGGCGTGAACCGCCGCTGGGTGAAGCAGGGGTTACAAACCATTCCCACCTCGCCCCTTGTGGGTATTCAAGCCCTGATGCAAGTGGCGGGGTGTTTGCCCACAGAAAACACCTCCCTCAAACCGGAAGCCGTGGGTTTTCGTCTAGGACCGCGTATCAATGCCGTGGGTCGCATTGGCGATCCGCAGGTGGTCATTGAGTTGCTGACCACAGAGGATGCCGGCCGTGCCCAGGAACTGGCTGCCATTTGTGAGGCAACGAACCGCCGCCGTCAGGAGCTGTGTGCAGAGATTGAAGCCCAGGCGATCGCCCACTTGGAAGCCACAGGCTTTGATCCCCAGCAGGAATGGGTTTTAGTCATTGTCCGGCCCCACTGGCACCACGGCGTGATTGGGATTGTTGCCTCCCGCCTGGTGGAGCGCTACGGCGTGCCGGTGTTTATTGGCACCTATGAGGACGAGACCACCATTCGCGGTTCCGCGCGCGGGATTCCAGAGTTTCATGTGTTTCAAGCCCTCGAAACCACTAGAGATCTGTTGTTGAAATACGGTGGGCATCAAGCCGCCGGCGGGTTTAGCCTACGGGCAGAGCATTTGGCGCCTTGGCGCGATCGCCTGCGGGAGTTTGCCCGCACCTGTCTCAAACCAGAGGATCTGCGTCCCCTGGTAACCCTGGATGCGGAAGTTTCCTTTGAGCAACTGAACTGGGACTTTTATACTCAAGTGGAGCAACTGCAACCCTTTGGCAGTGAGAATCCCCAGCCCATTTTCTGTAGTCGCGGGGTCAAGATTCTCGAACAAGCGCCCATGGGTCAGCAGGGGGAACACCTAAAACTGACGCTGGAGCAGAAGGGTCAGCGAATGCTGGCTAAGGCTTGGGGCTGGGGACAATTTTTCCCGTTGCCCCCTTGTGTGGATATTGCCTATCACCTCACGGCTCACAGGTGGAACGGTGAAATCCAGTTGGAACTGGAACTCAAGGGAGTCAAACCTTCACTGGCGTGGCACCTTCCCGATCCACCGAGTCCCCCAATTCCCCAGTGGCACCCCCTGCCGCCGTTGACAACGCTCCTACCGCAGTTGCAGGACAATGTCTTGCTCTACGGCTATGGTCGCCCTGACATCCCCCCTCATTTGACCAGGGCAACAATTCATTACGATCGCCCCCGCGATCGCTGTCGCACCCTCATCCTCTGGTCGCTGCCTCCTTCCGTCACCCATTTGCGCTGGCTATTGGCCGTGGCTCAGCCCGAAGTGGTTTATGTGGGAGAGCAACAACCGGCGATCGCCCCCCTGACCTCCCTTCTCCTCGCCGTTCAAAATCATCTCAGGGAAACCCCCCAGATCAATCTTTTAGCCCTGAGTCAAACCTATTGGATTGCCCCTTGTACGCTGGTGGCAATCCTGCGCCACTTGGGCTATTGCTGTGAGGACTTTGCCCCCACCTTGAGCATCACCGAGGAACTGGCACGATTGCACCGTTGGTATCAGCTGCAGGCCAAGGATTTGGCACGACTTGCCCAACGGTGGGGACCTCCTAGTTCTTAAAAATTCTTAAAAAGACAACGACTTACAAATTGCCGCGACGCACTGCCAACAGGAAAATAATCATCGGTCCTGCAATGCCAATCATCGTAATCATGGTTAGTTGGGCAATCACTTCAAAGTTAATATTGCCCAGAAACTCAACAATACGATTCAAAATTTCCATAGGTTCTCCCAAATTATCAGCGGTGGTGAGTTGGTGATTTTATTTTAGAGCAGGGGGGAGCACACTTTACCCGTAGCCCCCTAGGTAGGCAATCCTCCCCCAAGCCTCGGTTAAACTGTTAGAAGCAGAATTCTCGAACATGGGTCAGCAATGGGTGTAGAGAAGCTCGCGGCCTTGCGCGATCTCATTGGCGAACTCGATCAAGCCTTGATTGCTTACTCTGGCGGTATTGATAGTACGCTCGTGGCCAAAGTTGCTCAGGATGTCCTGGGCGATCGCGCCGTGGCTGTCACGGCGGTTTCCCCTTCCCTCTTTCCAGCGGATCTGGAGGAGGCGCGCATTCAGGCGGCGGCCATTGGCATTCGCCATGAACTCATTGAAACCCATGAACTGGAGAACCCCAACTACGCCACCAACCCTGTGAACCGTTGCTATTTTTGCAAAAGCGAACTCCACGACCGCCTGCGGGAATTGGCCCAGGCGTGGGGCTATGAGTACATTCTCGATGGCGTGAATGCCGATGACCTCCAAGACTATCGCCCCGGCATTGCAGCGGCCAAAGAACGGGGGGTGCGATCGCCCCTTGCCGAGGTGGGCATTACTAAGCTAGAGGTGCGCCAAATTGCCAAATCCTTGGGCTTGCCGTGGTGGAATAAGCCCGCCCAGCCCTGTCTGAGTTCACGCTTTCCCTACGGTGAAGAAATTACCCTTGCCAAGCTGCAACGGGTGGGCAATGCCGAATACTACTTGCGCCAGCAGGGCTGGGAACTCTGCCGCGTCCGCAGTCATGGCGATACCGCTCGCATTGAGGTACCCCAGGCGCAGATTGTTGACTTTGTAACGATGACTAACTTGGAGAAGCTGGTGAGCCACTTTCAGTCCCTGGGCTTTACCTATGTCACGCTGGATCTGGAGGGCTTTCGCAGTGGCAAACTCAATGCGGGGATGGGGCGCGATCGCTAACGCGGTTGTAGGGACTGAGACTTTGGAGAATTTCCCGACCATAGCTGCGTGCCGTGAGCCGCCGATCTAAAATGGCCACCAGCGTTTCATCCTGACGCACAGGGGCAAGGACCCGATCCAGTACCGTTAAGCACTCCGGCAAGAGATACTGGCGAAACCAGTCCTGTTTTTGTTGCTTGTGCCATTCAATGCGGGCACTCACCACCGCTTTCTCCGGCGAGGGCAAGGGGAGGGTGGTTAAGACCAACAGCGCCGGGCAGGGTAACTGCGCTCCATAGCGCAGCCAAAAGGTCTCCCCCGTTACTAAAATCGTGTTCCTGTCAAGGGTTGGCGTCTCCACCTGTACCCGCGAACCGTAGAGGGCGGCCAATTGCGCGGCCAACTGCTCCCGCAGGGGAACATCAGCGGCGAGGATCACTGCCCGTTGATGGCCAATTGTGCCAATGAGATCGTAGAGGCGCCGCAGGACGGCCGAGGCAAATTCTGGAGTATTGGGCAGGGGCAAGTCTTCCGCAATTAAGAGCGTAATGGCTTCGCTGTGGCGATCGCTGGCAAATTTAACCGTCGTTTGGGGCGGCAGCCCCAGTTCCTGCTGCACATAGGCCAAGGGGGAGTCCGTATCTGGTCCGCTCCCAATGAGAACAAAGGGTGCCTGCGACCAAAGCCCCTGAAAATAGGAGCGGAAATTGAGAGGGTGGCCTTGGAGACTGAAGTAGCCCACCGTGGGATGGCGGCGTCCCCAAATCACCGTATCATTGCGGTTGAGGTAGTCACGCAGTTGCACCCATTGGGAAGGCAGCGCCTGCGGCCATTGATTAAGCAGCTCAAGGAGGGGTTGCTGCTCCGAAGGGGTGAGTAGGTAGTCGCCGTAGGGGTTGTGGGGTCGCTGAAAGAGGTGCTGTGCCAGCTGAGCATAGACTTGGCGAATGGCGTCGCGAGCACCGGGAATGGCCAGTTTCAAATGCTCCCAATCGCTGGTGGTAATCGTGCAGGTCGTTTGCTGCTGGATAATTTGGGGCAATGCTTCAATGCCATCAATGACTGTGACGATATTGGGATGGGCAGTGGCTTGGCGACACCAGTCCTCGAGACTCATCACGAGTACCCCCTCAAAGGCTGGCTGCAGACAGTGACTGTGCTGAATGGGTTTTGTAACCGCAAGAAACGTCAGCAGTTCAGGAATTTCTTGATGCAGCAGCCGGGTGAGTCGCTCTTGGGGCACCACTAGCAGGGCAGGCTCAGGATATAACAGCAGTGGCAGCAGATAACTCAGGCCATAGCGATGCTGCAACACCGCTCGCTGGCTAACCTGCAGTAAGCACCCCCGCCGCAGCCGCAGGGCGCGGGCAACCAACCGCGCCAACGTGAGATGATGAGGCCACCGGCGATCGCCACTGCTGCGTAAAAATGCCCGTAATTGGCGGTGAACCTCTGCCTCAATCACAATCTGCTCACTGTGGAACAACAATCCCCTATTGTGGCACGTCAACCTTGATCCGGTTGTTGTTTGCGTCGCTGTTCAAGGGCAGTACGGGCTTCTTCGCGATCATCAAAGTGGACTTTTTCAGTTCCAAGAATTTGGTAGTCCTCATGTCCCTTACCGGCAATGATCACGCCATCGCCGGGAGCTGCAGTTAGAATCGCCTGCCGAATTGCTTGGCGACGATCAACCTCAACAATCATTGGTGTTTGCGCCGGGATACCGGCAAGGATGTCCTCCAGAATACGGCGGGGATCTTCAGTGCGCGGGTTATCGGAGGTGACCACTATTTGATCCGCAAGCCGGGCAGCAATGGCACCCATTTGCGGGCGCTTGGTACGGTCGCGATCGCCCCCACAGCCAAAGACACAGATCAGCTTGCCGGGAATGAAAGGACGGGCAGCCTGCAATAGGTTCTCAAGGCTATCGGGCGTATGGGCATAATCCACCAGCACCGTTATATCTTGGTCTGGACTCAGGCGCACCTGCTCCATCCGCCCCGGCACGCCCGGAAATTCGCAAATGGCCGCCAGCATTGCCTCCAAGGGGAGTCCCACCGCTGCCCCCATGGCGATCGCCCCTAGGGCATTGGCCACATTAAACTGTCCCACCAACGGCGCATCTAGGGTGCCGCTACCAATAGGCGTGTGAATAGTTCCCGTCACACCATTGGCACGATAGTTGAGATTCTCAGCCCGAAAATCAGCCTCCGCCCTTAGGCCATAGGTCCAGTAGCCCTGCGGTGGCAACTGCTGTGCTAGGCGCCGCCCAAAGGGATCATCGGCATTGAGAATGGCTCTACCCTTGAGGTAGTCCGGCGAAAACAGCTTAGCCTTAGCCGCAAAATAGTCCTCTAGATCGCGGTGATAGTCCAAATGGTCTTGGGTCAAATTGGTAAAAGCCGCCACCTCAAACTGACAGCCCCACACCCGATCCTGCGCTAAGGCGTGGGAACTCACCTCCATCACCCCAAACCGACAGCCCGCCGCCACCGCCGCCGCCAATTGTTCCTGAAGGGTCACCGCAAAGGGCGTGGTGTGACTGGCAATCTCACAGTGTCCCGGCCAGCGACTGTAGAGTGTCCCCAAGAGTGCCGTTGGATGGCCGGCACGGTTGAGCAGGTGTTCCACCAAATGGGTTGTTGTGGTTTTGCCGTTGGTGCCCGTGACCCCCAAAAGACGGAGCTGTTGGCTGGGATAGCCATAAAATGCCGCGGCGAGGCGACCACAGGCGCGTTCAATATCGGGCACTACAATCACACAGGCCTCTCCCTCACGGGGTTTAGCTTGAGGAGACACCACCGCAGCGATCGCCCCTGCTGCCAAGGCACTCGGCCAAAAATTGCCCCCATCCACGCGCGTGCCGGGCAGGCCAATAAACAACGAGCCGTGCTGACACTCCCAAGAATTCGTCCTCAGGGACTTCACCTCTTGATCGAGGGCAGGATGCTCAAAGTTGGCCGTAATCGCTGCCGCCCTCAGGAGTTCCCGTAGGTTCATCGCCGTGCATCTCCAGTGATAGGCCGTTTAGCGTATTGTGGCACTACAGCAGTCGCCTGTGAAAGATACAGAAATAAGTTAATTCCAGTCCCAAGAACACACGTGCCAGTTTGTAAAGTGTCTAGAGTTGCACTGAAACCGCATGGACGGGGCTAGATAGGCGTAATTGCTGAACACAGCAGGTGATGGGAGTTGCAGGCTGTCTCTTTGGACTCCTGTGACGATTTTTGCCCAAAGCTTGCCTTTTGTTAAAAATCCGATAATCTAGTTCATAAAAATCCAATGAATTAATCTTTTATTAAGGTGTGGGTGTTGGGTGATGAGTGAGTGGCACAAGTTAGAGTGGAACATGGATGATCGGCAATGGCAAGCGATCGCCAATTCTCGCCGCCAAATTGAGCAATCGTGGCATAGGATAATTCGTCAGGTTCCAGCCCCCTCCCGAACCCCCCCGCAATCCTCAGACGCGATCACCATGCCAGCAGTTTCCCATCCGCGTTCGATTCAGCCCATCGGCATTCAGCCTTGGCAAGCCGAATTCACCAAAGAACGCTTTGCCTCCCGCTCACGAGTTCCCCTGAAACGGTTACAAGTGGAACTGCCGCAGTTTGCCAGCCGTCGTTAGTGCACTCCCTTTATCTCAGATGAGAGGTTCATAACTGTTATGTGTGGCATTGTTGGTTATATTGGCCCACAGCGAGCGGCACAAGTCCTGCTGCAGGGGCTGCAAAAACTGGAATATCGCGGCTATGATTCCGCAGGGATTGCCACACTGAATGAGGGTGAACTTCTCTGTGTCCGCGCCAAGGGGAAACTCCAAAACTTGGCTGAAAAAGTCGAACAACTTGACATTGTTGCCCATGTTGGCATTGGCCACACCCGTTGGGCAACCCACGGTAAACCAGAGGAACACAATGCCCATCCCCATCGCGACAGTCGCGATCGCCTAGCCGTGGTGCAAAACGGCATCATCGAGAACTACCGCGAACTGCGGCAGCAACTCCAAGCGCGCGGACACACTTTCCGCTCGGAGACCGATACAGAAGTCATCCCCCACCTCATTGCCGAAGCGTTGCCTGAGACCCCCACCCCCAATGGCCTCCTAGAAGCGGTGCGTCAAGCCATCCATCAATTGAAAGGCGCCTTCGCCATCGCCGTTATCTGTGCGGATTATCCCGATGAATTGATCGTGGTACGGCAACAAGCCCCCCTTGTAATTGGCTTTGGCCAAGGGGAATTCTTCTGCGCCTCGGATACCCCAGCCTTGATTCCCTACACCCGTGCTGTTTTGCCCCTAGAAAATGGGGAACTGGCCCGGCTGACGCCCACAGGGGTGGAAGTGTATGACTTTGAGGGACATCGCCTGCGCAAAACCCCCCGCACCCTCAACTGGAACCCCGTCATGGTGGAAAAGCAGGGCTTTAAGCACTACATGCTCAAGGAAATCTATGAGCAACCGGGGGTGGTGCGCACCTGCCTAGAGGACTATTTACGCACCGATTGGGAGGTGGACAGTCCCTTTAGCCCGGTGCAGTTGAACCTAGACCCCGGCCTCTTGGAGAATCTTCAGTACATTCAAGTCGTTGCCTGTGGCACCAGTTGGCACGCCGGTCTCGTGGGCAAATATCTGCTCGAGCAGGTGGCCCAACTTCCCACCAGTGTCCAATATGCCTCAGAGTTTCGCTATGCACCGCCGCCCCTGCTCCCCAATACCCTGACCATTGGTGTCACGCAGTCCGGGGAAACCGCAGACACCCTGGCGGCCCTAGAGATGGAACTAAAACGCCGCCAAGGACTTGAGGGCGCTTTCGCACCTCGTTTGCTGGGGATTACCAATCGCCCGGAAAGCAGTTTAGGGCATCTGGTCCCCCACCTTATTGATACCCGTGCGGGGATTGAAATCGGCGTGGCCGCCACAAAAACCTTTGTTGCCCAACTGATGGCCTTTTACTTGCTGACCCTAGAGTTGGCGTGGCAACGCCAGTCCTGCGATCGCCCCCGGCTTGCGGAACTGGTTACCGGCTTGCGCCAATTGCCGGCTCAGATGGAGCAAATTCTAGAAAGCCAAGAACGCTACATTGAAGCCCTTTCCCACGACTTTGCTGAAACCCAAGACTTTATCTTTTTAGGACGCGGGATTAACTTTCCCATTGCCCTTGAAGGGGCGCTCAAACTCAAGGAAATTAGCTATATCCACGCTGAGGGGTATCCGGCGGGGGAAATGAAACATGGCCCGATCGCTCTCCTGGATGCTAAAGTGCCGGTGGTAACCATCGCCATGCCGGGCAGCGTCTTTGAGAAAGTCCTCTCCAATGCCCAAGAAGCCCGTGCCCGCGATGCCCGCCTCATTGGGGTCACCCCCCTTGATGAAGCTGAAGCGCAGCACACGTTCGATAACCTTTTACCCGTGCCTGAAGTGGATGAGCTTCTTTCCCCCATCCTGACGGTGATGCCCCTGCAACTGTTGGCCTATCACATTGCTGCCCGCCGTGGCTTAGATGTGGATCAGCCCCGCAACCTCGCCAAATCGGTGACCGTTGAGTAGCTTTCTATTTCAAGCATCCAAGGGGCAAGGCAACTGCAAATTCCTGCCACCCCCTAGTCAAGTCAAAAAATTAAATAAATTGTAATTAAGTCAAATTCAATAAATTATCTTCTTCGTGGGTCGAGATCACACAATCAGATGTGGGATAGGCTGCACACAATAGCACAAACCCTGCATCTAGCTCTTTTGGCTTCAAAAAGGAGTGATCTGACTGATCCACCGTGCCCTTGATCATGCGACCGGCACAGCTGACGCAGGCACCCGCACGGCAGGAGTAGGGCAGAGCAATCCCCTGGGCTTCAGCAGCATCGAGAATGTACTCGTCAGCGTGAACCCGGATGGTTTTGTTTAGACCTCTGGCTTCATTGACAAGGGTAACACTGTAAACTTTGTTATGATCCCGCTTTGTCATTTAATTTCTCCTAAAAGTTACCTTTGAAGTGCCTCTCTGTCTGCTTAACGCATAACTTTAGAGCGATCGCAACCGCGCAAGCTGTTGTAAAAGGCATATCTTAATAAGTTGCATTTTAGCAAAGGGAATCGGGCAAGTGAGTGTTACACAGCAGTGTTTATACTTTGAAATGATTTATTAGAATGATGAAGCTTCTGACTTGAGCTAATTGCGGGTTTCAGGAGCAGGTGGTGCACCCTGCGGTTGACTGGGGGAAACCCCCGATCGCCAGACTGCTCCAACAATGATGGCAACAACCACAAGGGCGATCGCCCCTAGACCCAAGAGGCTGGTTTTTGATCCTTGGTTCTCTTTTTCATGGACGGTTTCTTTGTTGTTTCCTTTGGGTTCGTTGTCGCTCTCACTGGCCAGGGTGTCTTTTGCCGGTTCGGATTCAGGGTGCAACTGGGTAGCTACGGCTGCCACCAATTCACGGTTAGGGGTTCGCCGCAGTTCGCCACTGAGTTCCATGCCCACAAGGGTTTCCTTGGCTCCCCGCAGATCAGATTTAATGCTTTGAAAAGCAATTGATTGCAGATATTGGCTAAACTCGGTATCCGCCATGGAGAGCAGGAGATAGGAGGCCTTGGCTTTACGCCCAAAGAGAATGACATCGCCGTGTTGTAATTCATGGCTACTGATGCGCTTGCCATTGACAAAAGTGCCGTTGGTGCTGGGTTTGCCATCGGCATTGCCATCCACAAGGCGATAGCGATAGCCGGTGGTACCGGGGATAGGTACCCGCAGGAGAATAGCGTGCTGGCGGGAAACGGTTTCAAAATCAATCACAATGGCATTACTCTCATCACGTCCAATGGAGTAGGCCGCTGCCTCAAGGGCGATCGCCCGCCGTCCCTTAGCGGTATTCAAAATTAAGACGTGACGTTCCTGTTGCAGGCTATTCATGCGATGTATCCCCCGTGTTTCAACAGCCCTCAAGAAATCATCCCCCTTGCAAATCTGAATACCTCTCGCCTTCCTCCTTGGTTAAAACAGGAGCGTTACAAAACATGACACTTCCACAAGTGGTCTAGGCTGTGTGCTTACTTCTACCTTTGCCTGTTTTACCTAGGGTTGCTGTGATATTGATCACATTTAAGAGAGTTTTTAGGAAGCGCCACAAATCGTAACAAGTCGTTATCCTTAACCCCAGGGCTAGGAAAGCGGCCTAAAATTAATTTGGTTACTGTGGATTCAATGGTGCTTGGAGCTTATTCCTATGGCCACGGACTTTAATCGCGGCATTATGAAGTTTGATGATGCCGACAGCCCAGCGATGATCGCGATTTCTGCCGTTTTGATTCTGGGCTTTATTGCAGCTCTGATTTGGTGGGCACTTCAGACCGCCTACGCCTAGGGGAGCGATCGCTCCAAATGGATCGTGTGCTCCGTGAGGGCTTCAAAGGTTTCATCGTGACTGATGACAAAAAGCTGATGAAAACTCTTGAGGTTGCTGAGGCTCTCGGCCAGTTGCTGGCGGCGCAGCTGATCCAGATTGGTGGTAGGCTCATCAAAAAAAGCAATGTCGGTGTTGACAAGTACCCGCAACAGGGCAAGGCGCACCGCAAGGGCAGCGCACATTTGCTCACCGCCAGAGAGGCTTTTGAAGGGTCGCCAGCAGCCCCCTTCATTCATCTGAATCTCATAGTCCGATGTCCATTGAAGCGCCACATCAGGACGGTTAAGGAGTTCGCGCAATAGGCGATCGGCTTCAGCGGAAACCGTGTGCAGATAGGCTTCACTGACGCGAGGGCCACTTTTGTGGAAAATGTTGCGAGCCGTCTCAATTAGGTAGTGGTGCTTTTGGGCAGCCACAAGCTGCTTTAGGGTCTCTTCCTTTTGGGCAGCAACTTCGTCAAGATACTTGAGGGTTCCTAGGCAGTTTTGATACTGCTTTTCCTTTTCGGGAAGGGCACCTAAAAGCCGTTGGTACTGGCGGTGTAAGTTCTCGTAGCGATCGCGAACGGCTTCCAGAGCAGCCAAGTCAACGCCTTGCTCTTGGGCTTTGTACTCTGCTTGGGCTTTGGCTAGGGCGGCTTTCAACTCATTGGCAGCTTGGGTGGCTGTTCTGAGGGCAGCTTCATAACTCTCGACTTGGGCGGCCTGCTGCTGGTGTTGAAGATAAGTATCATAGCTGGCGCGGAGGCGAGCAAGTTCATCGCTGAGCTGTTGTCGCTGTTCCTCAAGGGAGGCGTAGTGTTGGCGTTCCTCATAGAGGCGGGTGAGGCGAGCTTGGAGGGTGGCCTGTTCGTTGCACAAACGCTCATAGTCCGCCTCCAGTTGGGGGGCTGCTGCCTGCTGCTCTAGTAATAGTTGTCGCTGGGCATGGGGTTGACCAAGGCTGGCGCGTTCTTTGCGCAATTGGTTCAGGCGGTGTTCTAGATCAACAAACTCTTTGCTCAAGGGTTCGAGGAGTTGCCGGCGATCGCCCAATTGCCTCAGCTCCGCTGCCAAACGGCTGCGTTCCTCCTCTAGGGCTTGGGCTTGCAAGAGCGATCGCTCTGCGGCAGCAGCGAGGGCAATATCGGCTTCTAACTGTTCCAATGTGCGAGTAAGGGCAGGAATGGCTTCAGGATCGGTGAGGGTTCGGCGCAGCGCCGTCAGTTGCTCCAAGAGCCAGTGATAATTCTGCTGAAGCTGCTGCAGGGCCCCTAGCCCCCGTTCAATGGCGGTGGCCACCAAGGAAAATTGCCGAACAGCCCTGAGGTCGGCCATCGCCGCCGTGACAAGGGCATCGGTTGCCGTGGCTTGGCTTTGAGCCGTGTTGAGAATGGGATCAAGGGTGGCCGCAAAGGCATGGGCAGCGGTGGCGTGGTTGAGTTGGGCTTGGAGGCGCTCTCGTTCTGCCTGTTTGGCACTCAAGGTGGCGGCCAAAGGACGCTGTTGCTCTAGGGCTTGCACCTGTTGAGTAATGTCCTCAAGGCGGGCTTGCAGGGTTGCCGCTTGTTGTTTGAGATGGCGCAGGGCCTGATCTGCCTGCTGAGCTTGCTGATAGCGCGCCTCCAGGGGGGCAATTTCGGCATCGAGGGCCTCGGCAGCGGTAATCTGGGGTTCAAGGGCAGCCAGTTGGCCGGCAATGGTGGCGATCGCTTGGCGCTGGCTTTCAATACTGGCTAATTGAGTGGCAAGCTTTTGTTGCTGCTGCTCAAGGCTGTGGATTTCCTGTTCTAGGGCAGCTCGTCCCCGCAGTTGCCGCTCGAGTTCTTGGGAGCGCGCCTCCAGTTGGCGATAGCGATCCCAGGCGGATTGCAGTTGCTGGCACCGGGCTTGACTCTCGCGGGCAGCGGTCAACTGATGCTGGCGATCGCGACAGAGTTCCTCCTGCTGACGGAGTTGGGCTTCGAGGCGTTCGCAGGTTTGCTCAAGGCGGCTCAACGTTTCAACAGCCGCTTCGTATTGCTGTTTTTGGGCGGCCAAGGCCTGACATTCTTGTTGTAATTCCTCGCACCGCCGGCGATCGCACTCTAGCGCCGCCGCCAAAGCCATTGCCTGTTGTTCATACTGGGGGCGAGTCGCCAATTCCTGTTCCTGTAGAGCCAACTGGCGCTTCAGCGACGCCACCTGCTCTTGGGAGAAATTGACAAGTGCTAAGGCGTTATCAAAGGCTTGGCGATAATCACTCACCTGTAAAATTGGGTCAAAGAGTTGGCGCCGCTGGGCGGGTGGTTTGAGAAAATCCGCCGTGATCATTCCTTGGGGAATGCCAATGATCTGCTCAAAGAGATCCCTAAGGGGAAAGGCGCTCCGGATACCGAGGTGCTCCCGCAACCATGCCTGAACATCTCCACGGGACGAGAGACCCAAGTCTCCCACTTGGGGATCGTAAATGGAGTACCCCGTTTGCGTATTGCGCCGCACCACGTAGGAGCGACCATCCACTGCCGAGATAAACTGCACCGTGGCTTCGGCCCGCCTGGCCCCCCTGCGAATAATGGCCCTATTAAAGCCACTGCCATACCCAGAGGTGGCATCGAAGAGTACCCAAGCAATGGCTTCAAAAAGACTGGTTTTGCCCGCCCCATTCTCACCGCAGATGACGTTCACTCCCGGCAGAAACTCAAAGGTACGCTCCTGATGAATCTTAAAGTTTTTTAGAGTCAGTCGTTGAATCTCCACGCACTCTCTCCAAGAATGCCTCATGCTTTTACAAAAATTTACTCGGGCTTAAGTCTTTTTGAAAAAGTGGCCGTTGACCAATGACTTTTTTTAGGCTGGAGTTATAGTCATATCCCTGTTTCCAGAGTCAATATCAGCCCCTTGGTGACGCCGAATTCAGCCCCCTAGACTCTTGAAACTGGGTAGCCTAAGGTGGGGGGGTGCGTACTTTTTCGGGCATACCTTGAGTGCCGAGGGCTGATGATTTCCACACTACTACTTTCCCAAAGGCAGTTGAGTTGACAACTACAGCATTCCACCGCGAGAGGATTTGACCCGTGGATTTATTACATAAGCAGATTTTGGTTCTAAGTAACAAAATTGATGCCCTGTACCAGATTGTTGAACAACTTAACCAAAAGGTTTCTAAGGCCCTAGAGGAAGGACGGCTCAAGCCGTTGCCAGCAACCCCTGCTGAGGAGCCTCCTCTGGCAAGACATCGCCCTTTGAGGAGTACCCCAGAGCACAAGGATATTCTAGTGGATGATGACTACCCTCAGGCACGCCAGCTCAGCGGCGATCGCCCCCTGAGTCCAGAGATTCAAATTCAACGGCTCACGGCACAGCTCACCGCCGCCTACAACCAGATTGCTGCCCTTGAGGAGCGGTTGCTTTCCCACCACAGCCATAGCCACTGAAGGATGAAAACTCAGCCCCTGAGGTCAGCAAGTACCTGCTGTCGCCATTGGGCATTGCGGTGGCGATCGCTCCTAAATTCTAAAAGGCGTATCTTGGGCCAAGGGGTTTGGCGAAGCTGCGCCTCTATATCCGCCCAGTCTTGCAGGCAGTGGTAGGGAACGCCGTAGGCGGCGGCAAGGTAACGAAAATCCACCTGCTGGGGGGTGGCAAAAAAAGCCTCAAAGGGGGGATCAAACTGGCGAATGGGCAAATGCTCAAAAATGCCGCCCCCCTGATTATTGATCAGCAGCACCGTGAGACACCCTTGAAATTGAGGGGTGATCAGCCAGCCATTGGTATCGTGCAAGCAGGCCAGATCTCCGGTGATCAAGAGGGTGGGTTGACCGCGATGGGCCACCCCTAGGGCGCTGGAGAGGGTTCCATCAATGCCGTTGGCACCGCGATTAAAGTAAAAGCGATGGGGGCGATTACCGGCACGCCAAACACTCTCGACATCCCGCACGGGCATACTACTGGCCACAAAAATTGCCGTCTGCGTCGGCAGCCACTCTGGCAGGTGGTAAATTAATTTGGCTTCGCAAAACCAGTCAATGGTCTCAAAAAGCTGCTTTAGTTGCTCCCGCAACCGTTCATCCTGCTCTTGCCAGTCCTTGAGGTAGGGGTTGGCGGGCAGGGGGTCGGGGGGGCAGTCCACGTCTTGGGGAGCGATCGCCAGCGTCTGGCAGCGGCCATGGAGGGGATTGTTGTTATCCCCCGTAGGCTCCAGGCACCAGATCAGGGGATCGCAGGCACTCAGCCACTCCCGCAGGGGCTTACTGGTGGGCAATGGCCCCAGTTGAATCACCGCTTCAGGGCGCAGGCGTTCCCGTAGGAGGGCATCTCGCAGTAGTAGGTCGTAGTGGGCAATGCTGTGGGGCAGTCCCCGTGCTGAGGAAAGGGCATCGGCAAGCACCGGCCACTGGAGAAACCGACTCAGGCGATCAATCGCAGCAGCTTCGGCCACGGGATTCACGGTATGACTAGGTCCTGCAATAATCACCCCCCGCTGGATTTGTTGCCATGTTGGCCAAGGTAAAGGTGTAACGGTGCGAGGGTAAACAAAGGGTTGCACGTGGTCAAAGAAGTGCTCTGGCAGCGTTCCTTGAAAATTGGCCTCCAAGCGCAGGTCAAGGGGGTCTCGCAGGGGAATATTCAAATGCACCGGCCCCGGATCTGGCCAGAGAGCGGTTTGCCAACTATAGCAGAGGGTTTGCCGCAGATAGGGCAACAGGGGGAGTTCCGGCAGACTCAGTTCGCGATAGTGACGCACCGCCCGGCCGTAGAGATGCACCTGATCAATGGCTTGCCCCGCCTGGCAAAAGCGCAATTCGGGGGGGCGATCGGCGGTCAGGACAATTAACGGTAAATGACTTAGGCTGGCTTCAAGAATTGCGGGGTAGAAATTGGCGGCAGCAGTGCCTGAAGTACAGACAAGGGCAACCGGTCGTCCCTGCTGTTGGACTAGGCCAAGGGCAAAAAAAGCCGCCGAGCGTTCGTCAAGAATCGGCAGAGCTTCAAGATGCCGATGGGCAGCAGCCGCGATCGCCAGGGGGCCAGAACGTGATCCCGGCGAGAGAACGACTGTCCGCAAGCCTAGACGGTAGAGGGTTTCAAAGAGGACGCTTGCCCAGAGGACATTGAGATTTTCCGTGAGAATCATCCACCAATGCGCCAATCTTGAAAAGTTGAAAATTAGAGTCTGCCTAGGGGGATTGCCCGTAGGGACTAACCAGTATGACACAACTGCCGCAGGGCAGCTTTGCAGGTAACCTAAACAGGCCTAGGTTTGAAGCGGGCAGTCGGAATCGAACCGACAACTTTAGCTTGGAAGGCTAAGGTTTTACCATTAAACTATGCCCGCAATCCCAAGGAATACTACACTAACATGACCTTGGGGCGATCGCAAAGGGCAATCCTAGGGAATGGTTGCCATCTTCACGTCGTTGCGGTCCAAAATGCTTTGGAGTTCCTCAGCGTCAATCGTTTCTTTTTCAATGAGGACTTGGGCAATTTGGTCAAGGACATGGCGGTTGTTCACCAGTACCTCTTTGGCACGACGATAGGCCTGTTCCACGAGGTTGCGCACTTCGTCATCAATAGTGGCAGCCGTTTCCTCAGAGAAGTCCCGCTCCGCCATAATGTCGCGGCCCAGGAAGATATTCCCTGTTTGCCGTCCCAGAGCCACAGGCCCTAGGCGATCGCTCATGCCAAAGCGAGTGACCATTTGCCGCGCCACCCGTGCCACCTGCTGCAGGTCGTTCGAGGCACCCGTTGTCACCTCATCTTCGCCGAACACAATTTCCTCAGCAATGCGACCGCCAAGGGCTACGGCCATTTGGTTTTGCAGGTAGGCACGGCTATAGAGGCCAGAATCCATCTGATCCTCATTGGGGGTAAACCAAGTGAGACCCCCCGCCCGCCCGCGGGGAATAATGCTCACTTTTTGGACGGGATCGTAGTCGGGCATGAGGGCCCCCACCAGGGCATGACCCGCCTCATGGTAGGCAACTAACTTTTTGCGGCGATCGCTCATGACACGGTCTTTTTTCTCAGGCCCGGCGAGGACGCGATCAATGGCATCGTTAATCTCATCCATGGAGATTTCGGTGAGGTTGCGTCGAGCCGCAAGAATGGCTGCTTCGTTGAGCAGGTTCGAGAGATCCGCACCCGTGAAGCCGGGGGTACGGCGTGCAATTTTCTCGAGATCCACGTCCTTAGCAAGCGTTTTGCCACGGGCATGGACTTTGAGAATATCGAGGCGACCCTTGTAATCGGGACGATCTACCACCACTTGACGGTCAAAGCGACCCGGACGCAACAGGGCTGCATCCAACACATCCGGACGGTTTGTGGCGGCAATGATAATAATGCCCGTATTCCCTTCAAAGCCATCCATTTCCGTCAAGAGTTGGTTGAGGGTTTGCTCCCGTTCATCGTTGCCACCCCCTAGACCGGCACCCCGTTGGCGACCGACGGCGTCAATCTCATCAATGAAAACAATACAGGGGGCATTGGCTTTGGCTTGCTCAAAGAGATCCCGCACCCGTGAAGCGCCGACCCCCACAAACATTTCCACAAACTCAGAACCGGAAATTGAGAAGAAGGGCACACCGGCCTCACCGGCCACCGCGCGCGCAAGGAGGGTTTTACCGGTTCCCGGAGGGCCTACAAGGAGAACCCCCTTGGGAATTTTGGCTCCCACTTCAGTAAAGCGATCGGCATACTTGAGGAATTCCACCACTTCGCCCAGTTCTAGCTTGGCCTGATCAATCCCCGCCACATCATTAAAGGTCACTTGGGTTTGGGGTTCCATCTGTACCCGTGCCCGGGACTTACCGAAATTCATGGCTTGGTTGCCAGGCCCCCCTTGGGCACGCCGCAGGAGGAAAAAGAGCAGTACCAACAGACCAACGGGAACGAGCAAGCTGCTGAGGGCGCGGAACCAAAAGCCATCATTGCTTTGGGGCAAGACGGCGATGTCCACGTTGTTGGTCGTAAGAATGTCGAGGAGTTCAGGATCATTGGGAAGATTGACAAGAACCCGCGTGCCATCTTGGGTTATGGCTTGAGCTTGGGAGCGGTCAGGGGTGATACTGACTTTAGTGATTTGCTTACTTTCGACCTGTTGGATGAATTCACTGTAGGGCCATGTTTGCTTGGTCGTGGGTTGGCGATCAAAGAAGGCCGTGGCCAGAGCCAGCACCACGATTCCCAGAAGAACGTATAAACCTGCGTTTCGCCATTGTTTATTCACCGATCGCCATCCTCCGCTAGGAAAAGTGAAAAGTCTTTACATAAGTTCATACTAACGCATTCTTTCGCAACCCTAGGTGAGCAGTTCCGTGGTTAAGATCGTCAATATCCATGATAAGCCGTCAGAAAATGCTCGATTTAGACACCTGCTACCGGGTACTGGAGTTAGAGCCGGGGGCGACCCTAGAGGAAGTGAACCGGGCTTATCGGGACTTGGTGTTCATTTGGCATCCCGATCGCATCCCCAAGGACAACACACGGCTAATCGAAAAGGCACAAGAGAAAATTAAGCAATTTAATGAGGCGCGAGATCAACTACGGCGGCATCTTGCTAGACACAGCAGCCAAACCTCCCAGTGGGCTGCCAGCCAGCGGCAAAGCTATCATTCCTCACCGCCGCCGCGCTATCCATCCAATCCCTACACCCATCGCAGCTCTCATGGGAGCCGTGAGCAGCAAACCACACAGCACACCTATGGCCAACCCTACAACCATCCCTACGGCAGCTATCAACGCCAAAGGACCGCTGCCCCACCGCCCCCAGAGCCACCACGCACAACGCCTCCCCACAAAGATATGTCGGGGGTGAACTTACAGGGGGCAAACCTGAGCGAAAAGGACTTTGAAGGGCGCAACCTTAGCCATGCCAACCTCAGTTATGCCGATCTCAGTGATGCCTTTTTGCATCGAGTGATTCTCCACCGCGCCAACTTACGCCACGCCAATCTCTTTCGTGCCAATTTACTGCAAGCGGATCTCAGCTATGCTGACCTACAGGAGGCCAATCTCATTGGCGCTGACTTGAGTGGTGCCGACTTGCGAGGCGCTGATCTGCGGGGGGCAAAAATGAGTCAGGGCAACCGTCTCTTGGTGAAGCTGACGGGCGCACGTCTGACAGGGGCAATTATGCCCGATGGTCACGTCCATACCTAGGCCTGAATCACGCCCTTGGAACTGGGAATCTGCTGACTGCGACGGGGATCAATGGCGATCGCCATGCGGAGGGCACGGGCAAAGGCTTTGAAGGTGGCTTCAATAATGTGGTGGGAGTTCAGGCCGTCTAATTGGCGGATATGCAGCGTCATGCGGCTATGGTTCACCAAAGCAACAAAAAACTCCCGCACCAGTTGCGTATCATAGGTGCCCACCCGCTGCGTAGGAATCTGTAATCCATAGCTAAGGTGGGGGCGTCCCGAAATGTCTAGGGCCACTTCCACGAGGCTCTCGTCGAGGGGGGCAACAAAGTGGCCAAAACGATGAATCCCTCGGCGATCGCCCAAGGCTTGATCCAAGGCCATCCCCAAGGTAATGCCCACATCCTCATTGGTGTGGTGGTCGTCAATATGGGTATCCCCCCTGGCCTGCACGCGCAAATCCACCAACCCGTGGGAGCAAAGCTGATCCAGCATGTGATCTAGAAAGGGAATCCCTGTGTGATTCTCCCCTAGACCGGTGCCATCAAGGGTGAGTTCCACGTGAACTTGGGTTTCTTTGGTCTGGCGATCAACCGTGGCTTGACGCAACAGAGATCCATGGCCATTGCCGAGGAGAGAGTCATTCATGCAGCACTACTGACGCGGTTGGGAATTGGCAGAGGTGGCTGGCGGTGGACTCGCCGCAGGCGTTCCCGAAGGAACTACCCCCGTACGCGGAAAGGGCACATCCACAAAGCCTAATTCTAGCAATTGCTGATAGGCCTTTTGTCCCAGTTCGCGGGTGGGGTTTTGGCTGCGGATAATTTCCACTAAAAGGGGCACTGCCAGTTCGGGTTGGTTATTGGCGCGATAGACCAAAGCCAGTTGAAAAGTGGCTTGATCTCGCAGTTGCGCTGCTTCTAGAGCACGGCGACGGTGGCTATCGGCAGCCGCAGTATCAATGCCCAAAAAGCTAGAGTTGAGGGACTGGTAAAAGTTTGAAAGTTGGTTCATGACTGTACGGGCTTCCAATAGCTTGCGAGCGGCGACGGCATAATTTTGGCTATTAACCGCGGCGGCAGCTTCATCCATCAAGCGCTTGCCCCCCTCAAGGGTATAAATTGAAGAACTGGGTGGGGGGGTGGGATTGACAATTTGGACATTGGGGCTAGCAGGCCGATTCTGAGCAAACACTGCCCGCGGGAGTACCCCTAGGAGTAACACCCCGAAGAGTAGGGATGATTTCGACCGGTGAGCAAACGTATTTAGGGGCATGGTGCGAAGCCTTTACTTAAGATAGAGGCAGTCAAGGGGATAATGAACAGACAATTAACATCGCGTATCTTACCATCAAGTCATGACAGCCCGTGCAGCATTCTAAGTTCCAATTCTCCTCAACACTGAGGTTAGGGCCATGGTAAACCCCATTCCTCAGGGGACAACTGTCTATGATGCCATTCGTGAACGGCGCCGCCAATTGCAAAATAAACGCCGCTGGCGGCAACTGGCAGGGCTTTGGCGTACCAGTGTCCTTTTGACCTTAACGGGGGGGTTGGTCTGGGGGTTGACATTGCCGGACTGGATTATCCGCCGTTCTGAGCAAGTGGTGATCCGCGGCAATCAACTATTGAAAACGGAAGCGTTGCAGGCACAATTGCCCCTTGAGTACCCTGAGTCCCTGCTGCGTTTGCGGCCACGGCAGATCATTCACACTTTGGAAACCACGCTACCCTTACAACGGGTAACAATTGCCCGCCAACTCTTTCCGCCAACCCTGATTGTTGAAGTCCAAGAACGCCAACCTGTCGCAGTTGCCACCTGTAATCAATGCTGGGTAATGAGTGAAACCGGACGGCTGCAAGGGCCTGCCAGTCGGTGGTTGGTGGATGGTCTTGGATTTGTTGCCCCCCTGAGTAGCTATCGGGCTGGTGCCCTGAAACCGATGCCCACCCTCCAGTTGCAGGGGTATTTTGTCCCCGTTAAGGATCCACCGCGTCCGCAGACAATGGCCGTGGATGGCGATCGCCGCCAGCAGTGGCAGCAGATTTACCAAATTCTCCAGCAGCAAGATTTACCTCTTACAGGTTTAGATTGGCGCAATGAACAGACTCTAATTGTCCAAACCCCTCTTGCGCCGGTTCACCTTGGGGTAGTGCGATGGGATAGCCCCACCTTCAAAAAACAACTCAATGCCTTAGCCAGTCTTAGGCAGCTACCCCAGTACTTGGATCCTCGGCAAATCGTCTTCATCGATCTGGTCAACCCCGATGAACCCTTAGTGCAACTGCGGCAGCAACCGACACAACAGCCCCTTGCGCGCAGCAATTAAGGGGCAATAGCACAGCATAATAGAGAGGTTAGCTTGGAGTGGCCTGTCAATGAACCCCCTGAAGTTCGGCCCAATCCTCCGCCGGTGGGTGATGGTGCTCAGCGCCCTTCTACTGGTGAGTTGCACGTCACTCTCCTCAGTGGCTGACACCAGTTCAATTCCAGGAGCACAAAGCCCAACCCCTATGGCCAATTTACCCCGACTCAATGGCGATGCAACAGTGGTGCTGACGGTCAACGATCGCCCGATTACGATTCAAGTAAGGGGGGATGCTGCCCCGATTACCGCCGGCAACTTTGTGGATTTAGTGAATCGCGGCGTCTATGATGGCACGATTTTTCACCGCGTCGTTCGTGAACCCCGCCCCTTTGTGGTTCAAGGGGGGGATCCCCAGACCAAAGACCCCAGCGTGCCGCCGCAACGCTACGGCACCGGTTCATTTATTGACCCAGCGACGAATCGCCCCCGCTATATTCCCCTAGAAATTCTAGGTCAGGGCAGCGATACCCCCACCTATAGCCAACCGGGCAAAGTCTCACCCGTTCTGAATCATAGGCGCGGTGCGGTGGCCATGGCGCGATCGCAACTCCCCGATTCGGCCTCAGCTCAGTTTTACATTGCCCTTGATCAATTGGATTTTCTGGATGGCAACTATGCGGTCTTTGGCTATGTCACCGAGGGCATGGACGTGGTGGACACCATCCAGCAGGGCGATCGCCTACAATCTGCTAAAGTTGTGGCCGGTTTGGAAAACCTACAGCAGCCATAGCAGAGCGACGGCGAAAGCGTTGCCGCAGGGCGGGTAGGAGTCGTAAACACAGGGCATAGGTAAGCAGTCCGGCAATCACGCCCACCCAAAGACTGCCAAAAATCAGAATCATTGCCATTTGCCCCCCCTGTTCTAGGAGCTTTTCCCAAGACTGCCATTCACCCAAGGATAGGGAAGGCTGCCCCATGAGCCACCAGCCCACCTGAAAGTTAAACCAATAGAGGGGCACATAGGTGAAGGGATTGCTCACCCAAGTGGCAAGGGCGGCCAACGGCTTATTGCCCCGCACCAGGAGCGCTACACTGACGGCAATGAGCATCTGACCCCCAAAGAGGGGAAGCATGCCGGCAAAAACTCCTGCCCCAAGACCACGGGCAATACTTTCGGTGCTACTGTGGGAGCGCATCAGGCGCAAATAGTGATAGCGCAGCGATCGCCGCCAAGCCTGCAGCCAGCGGGGCTGTCGAGAGGGCTGAGGAAAAGACAACCGCATCATAGGGGAGTTTCGAGAA
Source organism: uncultured Thermosynechococcus sp. (assembly GCF_937958135.1). NCBI lineage: Bacteria > Bacillati > Cyanobacteriota > Cyanophyceae > Acaryochloridales > Thermosynechococcaceae > Thermosynechococcus > uncultured Thermosynechococcus sp. The sequence continues at coordinate 22,048 of NZ_CALGOG010000077.1, forward strand.
TGTCCAAAGGTTGGCAAAAGGGGTGAACGATGGTCTTTGCTTAGCAGTTTGACATATTTTACTTAGACAGTGCTAGGGGGCGTATTTTGGGGCTTGCCCAATCCCAGTGCCAAAAAGCCAAGGGCGATTACCATCATCACACTGCTTTGCCAAGCAGGCGCCACCCCACCCCAGCGATCAAAGACCCACCCTGCCCATGCGGGCCCGGCAATTCCGGCCACACTTTGCAGCGATTGGCTGGCGCCGATAATTTTCCCCTGATCTTGATCTCGCACCCGATTGGAGATCACGCCCCGCAGGGAGGGCAACATAATGCCCACCCCAAAGGCCAAACCCACAACGCACCCATAGAGGAGTGGCACACTCAGGCTGCCAACACTGGGAACGGCGGCAATCCCTAACAAGGCCAAGGCCACGAGGAGGAGTCCCCCCCAGCTCAAACGTTGCTCGCCAAACCGAGGGATCAACGAGCGAATTAAACCCGCTTGGACAATCGTACTCACCACGCCAATAATGACAAAAATGATTCCCGCCTGGGCGGGTCCCCAACTCAGTTGCCGCTTCAAAAAGAGGACAAAAATACTAGTAAACCCCGCAAAGGCAAAGTTAAAGATAAAAAAGGCCATCAGCAAGGCTTGCAGTGTGCGTTGATTGAATAGCGTTAACCACTGCTGCTGCAGGGCAAAGCCCTTTAGGGTTAGGGGCGATCGCTGAGTTGCAGGCAACGACTCCGGCAAGATGAAATAAGCCAAGACTACATTGGCTAGGGCCAAGGCGGCGGCAAACCAAATTGGTAACTTGAGGTCAATCGCTGCTAGGCTGCCCCCAATCGCCGGCCCAAAGATGAAGCCAATGCCAAAAGCTGCCCCCGTTAAACCAAAGTTCTTGGCCCGATCGGCCGGGGCGGAGGTATCGGCAATATAGGCCTGAGCCGTTGAAACCACGCCCCCTGTGAGGCCATCAATAACTCGCGAAACAAAGAGCAGCCAAGGTACCGTAGCCACAGCAAAGAGAATATAGGAGAGCGCAGTGCCGGCAATGCAAATCAGCAACACCGGACGACGTCCCCAGCAATCGGAAAGGGCACCCAGGAGGGGAGCAGCCATGAATTGGGCAGCGGCAAAGGCAGAAAATAGCAGGGTCAGGCTCAACGCATCAAAGTTAAACCGCTCCACAAAGAAGGGCAAAATGGGGAAAATGAGACTCTCACCCAAGCGGTCGATGACAATTGTGAGCAGAACAATGAATAATGGTGAGCGCAAGTTGATCCCCATTGATGTGATACGTCCCCATGTAATGGATGCCTGACCTATCGGGTTTTGACCCCCAGAAAAAGGCAGTACAATAAAAGACTACAACTTAACACAATACAGCCCTTTTCCCACTGATCGAACCAAAATATCCTAGCTAATGAGGTGATGCAACTCATGTCTGCTTATATAGATTCTTTGAAGCGATCGCTTTTTTTGACCCTGATCGCTCTGCTCGTATCGTTGACCATTTCATTCTTAATGGCACTCTAAACTCATCCTGAAAATCATTTATCATCCTCTATCAGTAATCTGAGTTGAATAAGGTATGGCCACCCATTCTGCCGCGACGCCGCCACCGCTGCCCCTTTGGGTCATGTTTCGTTTGGGTCTCTTTCAAATGGGACTGGGAATGATGTCAATTCTGGTGTTGGGGGTTCTCAACCGCATCCTCATCAAGGAATTGGCGGTGCCGGCCACATTGGTGACGCTGACGATTGCCATGCATCAATTTGTCTCACCGGTGCGGGTCTGGTTTGGTCAGCTCTCCGATGCCCACCCCATCGGGGGCTATCATCGCACGGGGTATGTCTGGGGTGGGGCTTTGGCCTTTACCCTCGTCACCTACGCCATTGTGCAAGTCATCTGGCGGGTGGGGGAAAGCTTAGATCAGATGGGCTGGAGTCTGGTTACCCAAGGCTGGATTGGCCTGCTGGGGTTGCTTTTTGCTGCCTATGGCATCTGCGTAAGCAGTAGCTCGACCCCCTTTGCTGCCCTGCTTGTGGATGTCTCCGAGGAGGAAGATCGGGGCAAATTGGTGGGGATTGTTTGGTCAATGTTGACGGTGGGGATTGTGGTCGGTGCCATTCTCAGCAGTGTGCTGTTGCGGCAGTTGGAGCTGGATACCCCCGTTGAACTCCTGCAACAAACTGTCAATCGCCTCTTTTTGGTGGTTTTGACGGTGGTTTTCGCTCTGGCGATCGCCAGTACTTGGGGGGTTGAAGCCAAGTATTCCCGCTACCATGTGCGCAGTCGTGCCTGTGACAACCCTGAAAACATTACCCTTGGTCGTGCCCTGAAGATTCTCACGGCTAACTCCCAAACCTGGCGCTTTTTTCTCTTCCTGGTCCTCATGACCCTGAGTTTATTTATTCAGGAACCCATTCTCGAACCCTTTGGCGGGGAAGTCTTTGGCATGACAATCGCCGAAACCACGCGTTTGAATGCCTACTGGGGCATAGGCACACTGGTGGGCCTCAGTTTCACAGGATTTTTCATTGTGCCCCGCCTTGGCAAGATCCGCACCACCACCTATGGCTGTTGGGGGGTGGCCTGGATGTTCTTGCTGTTGATCATTTCAGGTGTCACGCGGCAGGTGTGGCTCTTTCAGTTGCAACTTTTTCTCTTTGGTATTGCCGCTGGAGTAACGACGACGGGTGCCCTTAGTCTCATGCTGGACTTAACAGCCGCAGAAACGGCAGGGACATTTATTGGCGCTTGGGGCTTAGCGCAGGCGATTGCACGGGGATCAGCCACCGTTGTCGGTGGAACGGCTCTCGATATTGGTCGCCAACTGTTTGGCGTGCCGCTCCTTGCCTATGGCTTTGTCTTTTGTCTGCCGATCCTGGGAATGCTGGCGGCCGTCTTACTGTTGAAACAAGTGGATGTGAGTCAATTTCGGCAACAATCTCAGGTGGCGATCGCCAAAGTCTTGGCTGAAGACTTGGAATAGAATTACCTACCAGCGGGCAAAGAAGGAGAAGTCCAACTTGCCAAAGTGGGTGACATGGGCGATATTAAAATGCTCTAGGCAATTTACCAGCCAGCGCACCTTGCCGCGACTAAAAGATTGATAGTGGTTAAACAAGATGGCAAAGCGTTTTTCGAGATAGGGCTTCACCTTCTTGCTGAGAAGAATAATCTTGAGCAATAGGCCAATTGTTGCCACCGTACCGATATTGTTGAGTAAGTCAATAAAAACCAAATGGTTGGGATTTTGGGCACTCTCCACCACTAAGTAGTTGAGGGTTTGGCTACAGGTGCGGACAATGGTGAATTCATTGAGAGGGTGGGGCTGCTGAAAGAGGGGCAGCGTTTCTAGATACTGGTAAAACCGCTGACGAAAGCGACCTCGTCCCAACTCCACGGTGGTGTCTGTTAAGTAGTGGAAGAAGGCATCCCGAAAGTCGCGGGTGGATTTCAGGCGTTGCAACCGCTGCTCAAATTGGCGAGCCAAGTCGCGATAGGTGTGACGGCCATCCACCTTACCGACAAAATGTTGAATCGAGGTTTTCACTTCCTCCGTAGAGAGTAAGGTGGGATTTTTCACCGGTGGAATATTCTGATGCCCCTGAGCACGGCGAAACTCACCGGTGAGGTATTGACTCAGGTTCATTTCAAATTGTTGCGTTGCTTTTTGCTGAAACTCTTGAATGTAGCGCAGTTCTTCCGGTGTTGTATCATCTCCCACAAGACAGTGGTTGTACAGGTAGGGATAGCGCCGAATCAGGGTTGCAAGGGGGCGATCGCCATTTTGCTGAATTTGTACAGGATCTTGAGCATCCTCTTGAAAGAACTGGACGAGCCGCTGGAGTTTTTGAAAAGCCTCACTTTCTAAGTAATCCTTGAGGAGCAGCCGCAACTTACGCACAATCGGTGCCCGGCTTAGACCCCCCGCCGGCATCGCCACAGGGGTTTGGAGCATCGCCAGAAATTCAGGCACAGCCCCTTGGAACAAAGGATGCAACTGCCAGCGGTTAATCAAAATGTGGCAGCAGCGGTTTATAAAAGGCCGGAAATTCTCCGCCACCCGTGCCCCTGTCACAATCCGATCCATCGCCTCTTGAATCTGGCGATCGGGGTAAGTGTAGCCCATGAGGAAAAGGGCACGAAACCGTTCAATAACTTGCTCTGGACTCTCATGCTGCACGCATTCCAGCAAGTGGTCGTAAATGAGTTGGTAGTCGTTTGCTTTGATCCGTGTATTCATAGGGGGTGAGGCGCTTTTAAGCCACGCCGCTAACGACTGTGCTGGAATCCAGAAGCATGACTGAGAGCGTACAGCATACTTATATAGTAAAAGGCAAGGTAAGACTCTCGTGTAATCGAAACCACAATTTTTAAGTGATCTCAATCACAAGAGTAGCCGTACTCCTGCTCTCTACAGGTTGAGTACAGCCTCAGCGACCCCGATACCCCGAAAGTTGAGCTAAGCCCTCTAGGGGATAAACTCCTTCATAGCGTTTGCCATTGATTTCCCATGTGGGGTAAGCACGAATATTCGCCTCTTTACAGAGTTCTGGCTGAGGATTAGTGCCGCGAGGATCACACTCAATATAGTTAATGGTCTTAAAGGCGCTGCCAAAAAGTTCTTTTTGCTTCATACAAGCGGGACACCAGTAGGCGCCGTACATCTTGGCATTGATTTTCTTTAGGTGGTTTGCCAGCCTTTGGGGAAAAATGGCCTGACCGGTTCCCTGCGCCATAACAATATCAGGGGATTGAAAGACGGGCAGCCGGGGAACAAAGGCGATCGCCAGCCCCATACCCAAGCCACACAGGAGATAGTGCAAGGAATTTTTCATCGAAACCCATCCACTAATCCGATATAGTGTACTGCATTCCACACGGTGCCAGAGCTAAAGACCCGGAGACACGTCTTGTAGTTCCCTTATTCTACTGAATCCTAAAATTAGTGATCAGTGATCCGCTGGGCAGCAAGCCTCCCCCTACCGCTGCGCGGGAGCAAGCTAACAGGGCTGTGTATCGAGGACTGGCAGGTGCAGAGGCAGGGACACTGGAGCAGCCGGGCAGACACGTTCGGCTCAAGTCTATCCTCGATCAAGGCTGGTTCGAGTTCCGCCGCCAACTGAGCTACAAGCTGGCTTGGCAGGGCGACTGGTTGGTGGTAGTGGCACCCCAGAACACAACTCGCACCTGTCCGTGCTGTGGTCATGTGTCAGGGGACAACCGCCAAAC
>NZ_CALGOG010000078.1:0-8949 GCF_937958135.1 uncultured Thermosynechococcus sp.
CCGTCACTTTCTACCCAACTATGCAAGGATAATTTAAGGACACGCTCAATCCCCTTGAAACTGTCGTTCACCACGTCTGACCCTAGGCAATACCAATTTGAGTCTGCTGATCATTCCACATTTTCCATTTTTCGTAGATGCGGCGCAATGTACCGTCCTTTTTGAGAATATCAAGGGCTTGATCGACTTCTATCTTGAGAGTTTCTCCTTTGGGGCTGTTCTTATTAAAGGCAATCACATAGTTATTCAAAAAAGTGGGCATACCAATTGGGCGCAAGTTATTGTTTACCGTGCCCCCTGGACCAGCTCCGAGAATGTAGTAGGCAACAATTGGATAGTCCACCATCACTGCATCAATACGCCCTTGGGCAAGATCATCAAAGGGCAAATTGCCATCATAGGCACGGGTTTTGATGTTTTTGTCACTTTCAAGAATTTCTTGGGCTTTGTAGCCAATGCCCGTACCGACGGTCATGCCGGCGAGATCGGCAAGGGTGACTTCGCTAGTGGCGGTGTATTTTTCAAAGCGGGGATCCTCAGCCCGCACCACAATTTGCTGACCATAGCGATAGTAGGGCTGGGAAAAGAGTTGGGTTCGCTCGCGATCGGCAGTGATTTCCCAGCCATTGAGAATCATGTCAAAGCGGTTGGCAGCCAAGGCAGCCGGGAGTTGATCATAGGCTGTGGCAACAAATACGGCCTTGACCCCCATTAGTCGGGCGATCGCGTCGGCGATTTCCACCTCAAAACCAATCAACTTACTGGGATTAACGGGATCATAAAACACGTAGGGAGCACCACTGATGGCCTCAGCCCCCCAAGCCAATGTACCGGGATTGAGGAGGCCATTGCTGGAGACGGTACCCGTCGTTGAGGTTCCAGAGGTCGAATCTACGTTGCCGGCACAGGCTGTGAGCAGGGCTTTACTACTGGTGGCGATCGCCATTGCCCCCATGCCCTGCGCCAGCCGGCGCAAAAACGTCCGACGCTGCAGTTCCATCTTAGGGTATTCCTCCATGCCTAGTTTTGCCGATGATCCTGAGTCTTGGATTTGCCGAGGGTATGGCGACCAGTACTGAGCTAGCCTTTCCCGGAGATACTGGCAAGGGTCAGGGAAAGTGGTGACAGGGCTGGGAAGGTTCTTCTAAAATAACTCATAAGGTACCCCCAGGGGACTCCAGTTTTTCCTATGCAAAACTCTGACCCTAAAGAATGCCAATTTCTGCTTGAGCTTCATTCCAGAGTCCCCAGCGTTCATAAATCCGTCGCAACGTGCCATCTTTTTTGAGAAGACTCAGTGCTTGATCAACCTCCCCCTTGAGAATTTTTCCCTTGGGGCTATCGCCATTGAATGCCATGACATAATCCGCTAAAAACAGGGGCTTGCCAATAACTCGTAGAGCGGAATTCTTATTTGCACCAATCCCCTGACCTAAAATTTCGTAAGACACTATGGGAATGTCCAAAAGAAGGGCGTCAACTGCTCCGCTTTCCAAGTAGTTGAAGTAGTCAGTTCCGCCATATAGCCGGACTTTAAGGGTAGGCGTTTCCTCAAGAATTGCTTGCGCTTTGTAGCCAAGACCTGTGCCCACTGTCATGCCCGTGAGAATCTCGAGACTAATCTCGCTATTGGCGGTGTACGCTTGAAAGCGGGGGTCATTTGCCCGCACCACCACCTGCTGGCCATACCGGTAGTAAGGTTGGGAGAAAAGCTGAGTTTTCTGCCGTTCGGCAGTGACTTCCCAACCGTTTAGGATGAAATCAATTTGGTTGGCAGCAAGCATGACTGGCAGTTGATCGTACAACCCAAGAATTAAGCTAGCTTGCACTCCCATAAGTTGGGCGATCGCGGTGGCAATTTCCGCTTCAAAGCCCAGTAGTCGATCCGGCTTTGCCGGATCAAAAAAGACATAGGGAGGACCTTGCTCGGCACCCCAAGCCAATGTACCAGGGTTCAGCAAGCCATTACTGGAGACTCTGCCCGTCTTCGCGGTGCTGGAAGGAGAATTCGCCTGATTAGCACAGGCCGTCAGTAGTGGCTTACTGCTGCTGGCGATCGCCATTGCCCCCATGCCCTGCGCCAGCCGGCGCAAAAACGTCCGACGCTGCAGTCCCATAGCGACCTCCTCCCATCAGGTTGACCATGAATCATGAATTTAGAGTTATCGGTTCATCAACTCTGCCCCAGTTTAGTTTTTATCGCTACTGCTGCCAAGACTACGACGCTTAGTTACTGTTTGGAACGCAGAAATAATATCGCCTTCCTGCCAAAGTTCAAAGTCGTCTAAACGCACGCCACATTCGTAGCCAGCGGCAACTTCGCGGACATCGTCCTTCATGCGTTTGAGGGAACTCAAGATGCCCGTGTGAATGACGTTTTGCTGGCGCAGCACCCGCACTTTACAGTTGCGTACCAGCTTGCCACTGAGCACATAGCAGCCCGCAACAATTCCCTTACTGAGGGGGAAGATCGCCCGTACCTCTGCTTGACCCAGCTCTTCTTCAACCAGCTCAGGCTCCAGTAGCCCTTCCATTGCCCCTTGAATATCATCGAGGAGCTTATAAATGATGTTGTATTCACGAATATCAACGTTGTATCGTTCTGCCGCTTGGCGTGCCCCTGAGGCAAGGGTGGTATTAAAGCCAATAATGACGGCACTACTGGCGGCGGCAAGGTCAACATCGGTTTCGGTAATTTCGCCGGGGGCAGCCAGCAAAACCCGCAACTGCACTTGATCTTGGGGGAGCTGGTTGAGGGCTGTCAAAATGGCTTCTACAGACCCTTGAACGTCGGCTTTGAGAATGAGGTTGAGTTCTTTGAGTTCCCCTTCCCGCGCTTGGCTAGACAACGAGGTGAGGGAGACTCGGCGGGCAGCGGCGGCTTGGGCAAGGCGGGATTGCCGTTGGGCGGCGGCTCGCTCTTCCGCAAGGGCACGGGCGGCTTTTTCATCGCTGAGGACTTCAAATTCATCCCCGGCAGCAGGCACATCCGCCAGACCTAGGACTTCTACGGCAAAGGAGGGGGTTGCTGCCTCGACCCGCTGCCCGCGATCGTCAATCATGGCGCGGACTTTGCCAAAACAGGCACCCGCCACCAGAATATCACCGACCCGCAGTGTCCCATTTTGTACCAGCAATGTGGCCACAGGTCCCCGTGCCCGGTCTAGGTGGGCTTCAATGACGGTGCCTTTGGCGGGGCGATTGGGATTGGCGTAGAGATCCTCCACTTCCGCCACTAGCAGGATCATTTCTAGGAGCGTGTCCAGATTTTGGCGTTGTAGGGCGCTGACGGGCACCATAATCGTGTCGCCGCCCCACTCCTCGGGCACCAGACCATATTCAGTGAGTTCCTGTTTGACTCGCTCCGGTTGGGCAGAGTCTTTGTCAATTTTGTTAATGGCGACAATGATCGGAACTTTGGCTGCTTTGGCGTGACTAATGGCTTCAATGGTTTGGGGTTGTACTCCATCATCGGCAGCAACCACGAGAACGGCAATGTCGGTAACCCGTGCCCCCCGTGCCCGCATAGCGGTAAAGGCTTCGTGACCGGGAGTATCGAGAAACACCACCTGATGTTTTTCGCCGTTGTATTCGACATCTACGTGGTAGGCGCCAATATGCTGAGTGATACCACCTGCTTCCCCTGCGGCAACCTTGGCATTGCGAATCGCATCGAGAAGGCTGGTTTTGCCATGATCCACATGACCCATGATGGTGACCACTGGAGGGCGGCGTTGCAGGTGATCGAGATCGCTGGATTCCAGCATTTCCGATACTTTTGTGGCATCGGCTTTCTGCTGAGCGGTCTCAACAGTGATTCCCAATTCCTTGGCCACAAGTTCAATTGTTTCCACCTCAAGGGTTTGGTTGATGGTGGCGGCAATTCCCCTAAAGAAGAGAATTTTAATAATTTCCGCTTCGGGGCGACGCACTAAAGTGGCCAACTCCTGCACGGACATCGGGCCTTCAATTGTAATGTGATCGGGAGGTGGTGCTTCGGCTGGCTCTTCTTGACGGCGATCGCGCTGGCGGGGTTGTTTTTTCTCGCTGCTTTTTTCAGTTTTCGCCGCCGGTGTAACAGGGCGAGCTGGACGAGGGGTCTTGGGTTTGGGTGGCCGTTGCAGCGATTGACTGACATCCACCGTGACTTGGGGTACCGCCACCAAGCGGCTGGTGAGTTCCAGTTCTTCCTCTTCATCAATGAGTTCTTCACGCAACTTGGCCGCGCGGGAGGATTTCCGTTTGTTCTCCTCCTCATCAAAGTCTTTGTGACGGTGGCGGTCTTTGATGACTTTGCTTACGGACTTATCATCGAGAACCTCAACGGTTTCGGGGACAGGCTTCGGTGAATTCGCTGCCCGCGGCACTGGGGGAACAGGTTTTGCCGGGGGCGGTTGTAGCTGCGGCATTGAGGGCTTGGGCGCCATTTCCGGAGGTTTGACCGGTGCCGCAGGTGCTGCCCGCTGCACAATTTCGATGCGGTCTTGACTGTTGGGTTTCGCAGGGGCGATCGCCCCCTTTTCTTTCTTGGGGGGTTCCTTCAGCTCTTTGCGGGGCGGGGGAGCTGCAGCGACTGTTTCCGCCTTCTTGGTGGGGCGAGCCGGTGGGGGGACTAAAGCCGGTGCTGGACGCGGTGGTGTCGGTTCGGGTTTTGCCGGAGGTGTCGGGGGCTTGGGAGCCACGGGTTCCACCGGTTTCGTGGCAACGGGTTCAGGGGGAGTGGGTCGTGTGGGCGCTTGCGGCGGTTGGGGGCGAGCGGGGGGCTGTTGTAATTGAGGCTTGGGCGCTTCTGGCGTCTCAGAGCGGGTTTGGGTGTGCACAGCAACAATCTGCTGGGTTTTGGGAGGGGCTGGGGCTTTTTTCACCGGGGGAGGGGTTTTTGAGGTTTTACGGGGGGAGGCGCTGGAGGGTTGGTAGGTTTTGGCCGCTTCGCGAATGCGATCAGCATCGGCCTCGGAAATAGTACTGCTGTGGCTTTTATAGGCAATCCCCAACTGTTCACAGATCGCCAATAAATCTCGATTATCTAGGTTGAGTTCTTTAGACAGGTCATAAATGCGAACTTTACCAATGCTCATGCTCTCTCTCAAAGGCGCTGAAATCTCTACGAAAGGACAAACGGTAGGGCGATCGCGTGGGTAAGGACTACCGTTAAGGTGAAATTAACGGGTTTTAAGGAATAGGTTGGGACAACTCATTCAACAACAATTTCAAAAGTCGAGGCCAAAAAAGTAGAAGTATTCCTATTATTAACGATTTTGGGAGGGATTGATCAGGGCAACAACCCCAAAGGCGGATCGATTTCAATGCGTCGTGCCCTTAGATCAATGACCGGGACAATGGCCGGTACAAAGGGAATATAAACCAATGGGGGCGCTTTGGGGGCAGGGTTGAGTAACCGTACTTCCAGTAAGTCATTCCCTGCATTGACCAAACCCACCACCTCGCCAACCTGCTCCCCTTGGTGATACACTGCCAGTCCTATTAAGTCCATGAGGTGGTATTCATTGGCTGCAAGGGGCGGGCGATCGCTCGCGGGCACTAAAATTTCTGCACCTTTAAGCGCCTCCGCTGCGGTGCGATCGCTAACTTCAGCAAAGGCAACAACGAACTGTTCGGCACGGGGCAAAAATCGCCCGCGCACAAGAGTGACAGCATAGGGTTGTGGCTGCCGGGGCGATCGCAACCAACGGGAACCCGCTACCGTAAAGCGCTCGGGAAAATCGCTAAAGGGCTTGACCTTGACTTCCCCCCGCAGGCCATGGGCGCCGATAATTCGGCCAACACAGAGCCACTCACTCGGCTCAGGGCAGGGGGTCACCATAGGCTGTCCAAGCCAACTTCAGTAAACCGTTCATAATTGCTGTGGCAACGCTGACGCCCCCCTTGCAACCCTTAATAGCAATGTGGGGCACCCAAGACTTTTGCAGGCGTTCCAAAATGGGGGAGAGAAAATTGGGAGCGGCGTCAATAATTAACGCGGGACGAATCTCCTGAGCCTCCACTAAGGTCAGTAACGGTTCTAGGGCCGAATGATCACTACTGAGGACAAAAATGGCCGTGGGATGACGCCGCGCCAAGGTTTCAATGCCAAAGGCAATGCGGGACTTTTCCTGCTGCGGACGGGTGAAGGTTTCTGCCCCGCAGTAGATCGGATTGCCAAAGGTGTTTTGGGTGTAGGAGAGGACGCCCACCTGCACCATCGTGACATCCACCACAATCGGGGTGTGGGCGGCGAGGGCAGCCACACCGGATTGCAGAGCCTGCTCTGAGTAAGTAATGAGATTGAGATACTCTAAATCCCCTGTAGCATAAATTACGCGGCGCGCAATGTCGTATTGTGCTGGACTCAGGTTGTGTCCCGCCAGCAACTGGTCAATTACACGCAATTGCGCAACATCAGACTGGTGCCATTCCATCAACAGTGCCGCAAGGAAGTTAAAGAATGATTCATGTGGCAACGCCTTGGCAACAATTAATATAGCAGCAAAAGTTTTGTGCCACTCGGCACAGGGGAGTGTACCATCCTCTAGTGTCAGGGGCGATGCCCAATTTCATGCACCCTGTGGCGATCCACGATTTCAGGGAGACTGGTATGCTGGAAACAGCGTCCTTAAACTTGTGCCACTGTGTCTCAGATTCTCTGTCCCGTCCCGGCAGATCAACGACCCATCAACGAATATCGTGACCTCAAAGCCTCTTGGTTTTTTGAATGGTCAACTTGGCCACGTCCGCGCTTTCGACGGCGTTTGGCACTGCTGTGGGGAATGGCTTGGTTGGTCAGTGCACCGGTGGCGATCGCCAGTTTTTCTTTGAAAGAGGCACCTTTTCACACCCTTTTGGCCGGTGCCCTAGGAGCAAACTTCTTATTGCTACTCATCCTTCTGCGCCTTGTGTTGGGTTGGGCCTACGTGGGCGATCGCCTGCAACGTCCCACCGTTGTTTATGAAGAAACCGGCTGGTATGACGGTCAAGAATGGCAAAAGCCTGAAGCTGAATTAGCCCAAGATCGCCTAATTTATACCTACGAGTTGCGCCCGATTTTGCAACGGCTACAGGTGACCCTTTTGGCGCTAGGGATCTTTTCTGTGGGACTTGCCCTTGTCTGGGCACTCCTGTAGCTGCTGCTGAGATTGTTGCCCATTTACCCGCATGACTGAACCTATGTCCAAACGCACCCAAGCCCCTACCCTCGAGGTTTGTTTACTGCGGGAAGGGATTGTTGAGTCGCGCCACCATGTCCATGCCGTTGTCTGTGATGCCCGGGGTCGCATCCTTGCCCTTGCAGGAAATGTAGAAACCGCTGCTTTTGTCCGCTCTGCCCTCAAGCCCTTTCAAGCCTTGGCAGTGACCACCACAGGAACGATGGAACGGTTTGATTTAAGCGATCGCGACCTTGCCATTATCTGTAGTTCCCACCAGGGCCGTATTGAGCAAGTCCGCCAAGTCTTTAACATTCTCTGGCGGGCTGATGTCGATCCCACGGCGTTGCAATGTCCCGTTCCTGCCGGCCGCCAAGGGGCACTCCAGCACAACTGTTCGGGGAAACACGCAGGAATGCTAGCGGTTTGTCAACAGCGCAATTGGCCGTTGGCCAGCTATCTGCACAAAAATCACCCGGTGCAGACCCTGATCCTTTCCAAGGTGGCGGAACTGCTAAGGATGCCCGCCGCAGAATTTATCTGTGCCCACGACGACTGTGGGGCGCCCACGTACTTGATGCAACTGGTGCAGATGGCCACCCTTTACGGCCAACTGGCCTCTGGCAATGACTGGGCAATGGAGCGCGTTGTGCGTGCCATGACCCACCACCCTGATTTTGTGGCCGGCCCCGGCGCCTTTGATAGTGAGTTGATGCGCCTCACGGAGGGGGAAATCCTCAGTAAGTCTGGGGCTGAGGGAATTCAATGCATAGCGCGCGTGGGGGAAGGCATGGGATTAGCGATTAAAGTCAGCGATGGCGCTAAGCGTGCCAAATATGCCGTTGCCATTCAACTGTTGAAGCAACTGGGCTGGATTACCCCCAGTGTGGCGGAGACCTTGGGGGAGCAGTTTTTGATTCCCAACCAATTTACCCGTCTAGAGGTCAATGGTGAACTGACTTTTGCCTAGAGATTGAGCTTGAACGGTTAAAGTAAGTTTACCCCCTCAGCAGTGATGGGGCATCCATTTTAGGCGCTAATTGGATACGGAGGCCGGTGTGGCTGTCACAGCAAATAGCGGAACTATCTTTCCTGTGGTGTGGGCGGGCGATCGCGTGCAGTTAATTGATCAAACCCGCTTGCCAGAACAGTATGAACTTAAGGACATCACCACCGTTGCGGAGATGGCCACTGCCATTCGGACAATGGTTGTACGGGGTGCGCCGGCAATTGGTGTGGCAGCGGCCTTTGGCATGGTTTTGGGGGCAAGAGAGTACAAAGGGAGCGATCGCCAGGGGTTCTTGGCGCACCTTGAGAATGTTGCCTCGGAATTGCGCCAAACTCGCCCAACCGCAGTGAATTTATTTTGGGCAATTGATCGCATGTTAAGGGCAGCCCAGCAACCTACAGCCACTTTGGCGGAATTACAGCGGCACCTTCTTGAAACCGCCCAAACCATTGCCCGTGAAGATGTGCAAACCTGTCAAGCCATTGGTGAAAACGGCCTTGGTGTCCTGCCGAAAACTCCCGAGAAGTTGCGCCTGCTCACCCACTGCAATGCCGGTGCCCTAGCGACAGCAGGTTATGGAACAGCGTTAGGGGTAGTTCGTGCGGCTTGGGCAGCGGGTCGCTTGGAGCGGCTCTATGCCGATGAAACTCGTCCTCGCCTTCAGGGAGCTAAATTAACCGCTTGGGAATGTGTGCAGGAGGGCATTCCCGTTACCCTTCTTGCCGATACGATGGCGGCTCACTGTATGCAGCGGGGGATGATTGACGCGGTGGTGGTGGGTGCCGACCGCATTGCCCT
>NZ_CALGOG010000079.1:0-2768 GCF_937958135.1 uncultured Thermosynechococcus sp.
ATACAAATGCCATGACCAACAATGGCACCGAGGGCAACGCCTAAAGCATGGCTAGTGGCAGCAAGGGTAATCGTAGCGATTTGGGTGCGATCGCCCCATTCAGCAATGAACGTGAGACTAAAGGCCTCCCCAACAGTTGCCCAAGCAGGATTATTCCCCCAACGGCTGAGATTGGCTTCTGCTTTTTCCACCGTTTCCGCTGCCGCTTCGCACTCGTCTTCACAGGGGGCGTCTCCCATCCGCAGCCCCTGAATCAGCATCTTCAGACCGAAAATCGTAAAGAGCAAAATCGCAGCATAGAAGGTGAACTCTCGCGGTAAAAGTTGAAAAACCTTGCCTAGGGCCACCGACAACAGGGTCATCAGCGTGAGCGCGCCCCATCCCCCCAAGAACACCCATCGTTTTGAATGACGGGTTGCCAGAATCATGGAAATAAAGAAAGTTTTGTCTCCCAGTTCGCCAAGGGTGATGAGGGTCAGCGCCGCAGTAAAAGCCGTTAGCATAGGAAAGGATTCCAACTTGACCATCCCTTAAGGTAGCACGCTGCCATGACTGCCCCGAATTTTGCTGCCATTTTGAATCAGGTTGATTTGCCCCTCGATTGGTTAGGGCTGCGTTACGTTGAAGAAATTGTGACCACGCGCAGTGCCCGCGATGGACAGCCGGAAACAAACCAGCGATCGCGCCAAGTGGGGGTCATGGTCGAGGTACTGGTCAACGGCCAGTTTGCCTATGCAGCCACCCCTAATCTCCAACCAACTGCTCTCCATGCCGCCATCCAAACAGCCTATCAACAGGCCAAAGCCGCTAACCATTGGCGAATCTTTAACTTTACGCCGGCGGCACGGGGCAAGGGCAAGGGATACTATCGATCACCCCAACAGCAACCTTTTGACCAACTTTCAGCAGCCGAGGTGAATCACCTGCTCAAGGACATTTGCCAGAGCCTCAAGGTGAGTGACGACATCGTGCAAACCCGTGCCTTTGTGCAAACCGTAGAGACGACTAGTCAGTGGTTCACCAGTGACGGTGGTCAAATTGAACAGCAGTTTTACCAAGTCCTCACCGATATGAGCGCCACGGCTCAGGCGGCAGGCGTCATTCAGCAACGAACCGATCACGGTTGGTTAGCCCGCTGTTACCAAGGCGGATGGGAGTGGCTGAGGGCGGATCAGTTGAGCGATCGCGCCCGTCACATTGGCGAGCAGGCCGTTGAACTCCTCAGCGCCCCGGCGTGTCCAGAAACCACGACCACCTTGGTACTCGCTCCTGACCAAATGATGCTGCAAATCCATGAG
The DNA here is from genome assembly GCF_937958135.1 of uncultured Thermosynechococcus sp. Lineage (NCBI taxonomy): Bacteria > Bacillati > Cyanobacteriota > Cyanophyceae > Acaryochloridales > Thermosynechococcaceae > Thermosynechococcus > uncultured Thermosynechococcus sp. Next base: position 1,299 of record NZ_CALGOG010000079.1, read on the forward strand.
AGCATTGGCCATCCCCTGGAACTAGACCGCATTTTGGGAGATGAGCGCAACTACGCCGGCGGCAGTTTTATTCGCCTTGAAGACTTTGGTCAGCGACAGTATGGCTCTCCCCTTTTGAATGTCACCTTCGATCCAACCATTCCCGGCGAGCTTGCAAGCTACGCCTTTGATGACTTGGGAGTGCCTGCCCAGCGCATGTATCTCATCAAGGAAGGACGCCTCCTGCGGGGGTTGGGCAGTCTCGAAAGTCAGCAGCGAGCCGGGGTTCCCGGTGTTGCTAACGCCCGCGCCTGTTCTTGGAATCGTCCCCCCATTGACCGGATGGCGAATCTGAATATCGAGCCGGGGACGCAGTCCTTTGCCGAGATCATTGCCAACATTGAATTTGGGGTGTACATGGAATCCAATCGCTCCTGGTCTATTGACGACTATCGCCTCAAATTTCAGTTTGGCTGTGAGTATGCCAAGCTGATAGAAAATGGCTGCCTAACGCGGACAGTGCGCAATCCCAACTATCGGGGCACAACCCCTGAATTTTGGCAGAGTCTAATTGCTGTGGGAGACGCCTCCACCTTTGAGATTTTTGGGACACCGTTTTGTGGTAAGGGAGAACCTAACCAAGCCATTCGTGTCGGTCATGGCTCACCGGTCTGTGCCTTTGCCAATATTCAAGTGTTTGGTGGCGGTTGAATGAATGGGCGAGGTCAGACTCGAACTGACATGGGGAAACCCCGCTACATTTTGAGTGTAGTGCGTCTACCATTTCGCCACTCGCCCTCAGATTTTTTACTATACCATGCTTTAGGAGAGCTGAGCTATCCTAAGGGTGTCACAGGCACGCTCCACAAGGGCTTGCAGGACAGGAAGTTGCTCTATGTCTTCTGAATAGTACAAATTGGCATTGCCGCGATCCGTGTCCTCCCAAAACTTGGGCTGAGCATGACGTAGGCGATCGCAATTTTGCTGAAAGAGGCGTTTGAATTCTGACAATCCAAGAACCGCGACATCCTCCACCATGTCCTCGACAATCCGCTGGGCAAACTGGGGTTGCTGCCGCGCTAAGTAAAACAGAGCAAGTCCCATTTGCAGCAGGCGAACCCCCACCCCCGTACTTCTGCCGCGATCGCCATTTTGGAGTTGGCGCAGTTCTGGAGGGCTATCCAAGCGCAGCATCTCCTCTAGGAGTTCCAATTGCAGTTGCTCTTGCCACCGCTGCTCGTTCACGAGGATTAATATCTTCTTTAACTCGGCGGCAAAGACATCAACGATGAAATAAAGGGCGGGACTACTCTGCGCCAGCTCATACACTTCATTGCCGTAGGTACGCAGATAATTCACACATTTTTGCGTGAGGTGGGGTCGTTGGTAGTGAACCAGACTCTCAATAAACCGCCGATAGTGAAAGGCCAAGTTATAGAGATGGCGGGCCTCATTGTGGCGGCTGCCGTGTTTAATGGCAAAGCGCATCAT
>NZ_CALGOG010000080.1:0-9336 GCF_937958135.1 uncultured Thermosynechococcus sp.
AATTCGCGTCCCTCTTGGGTAGCTTTTTCGTACTCCCGCTTGATCTGGTAGTACCACTTGGCTTGGTAATCTGCTTCCTTAATCAGGGTCAACGGTGGCTTGTACTTTAAGCCTTCACTTTGCTTGGCAATGATGCGCAAATCTTGGTTAAGAAATTCCCGTGCCAAGGGAGCCAACAATGGCTTGAGGGGGGCAAGCCATGGAAATGTCCAGTAGTACGTGGCCGTAAGTTCTGTTTCCTGGTCATTGATGGGGGTGAGGGTAATCAGAAAACAAAAGGTGTGGCGATCGCTATAATTCGTTTCGATGCGAATCCCCGGTAGCCGATAGATAATTTCCACCTCAGGGTGACCGCCCAAAAGATGGTGCGCCCAAGATTTGCGCAGCAGGGGATGCCGCCGCATGGTAAACCCGTAGGGCGACGGATCAAAGGTTTTGGCCTTCTCAAAGAGTTTGCCCCGCTTGCGCCACCACCACGCCCTATGCACAAAGGGCGCATGGGAGGGATCCATAAAGTTAATAAACACTTGGTCAAGATGTCCCGGAAAAATAAATTTTTGCACCGCTTGGGGTTGGGTCTCGGCACTAAATCCGGGAACTAAGGGGACTTCTAAGGTGGGGTCGCCGACATTGCGCTCATTGGCGGGAAAAAAAATCCAGAGATTACCCTGCACCTCCCGCACCGGATAGCTCAACACCCCAAAGTGCTTGAGATCCACATCGCTATCACTCGTGAGGGAGGGAATCAACGTACAGTGGCCGTGGGCATTAAAGCGCCAACCATGGTAGGGGCACTCCACCTCTTCCCCATCGAAGCGACCATAGTGCAGGGGAATCCCCCGGTGGGGGCAAAGATTGCGCAGGGCAAAGGGCTTCCCTGAAGTAGTCCGACAAAACAGGATGGGTTCCCCCAAGAGTACTTTGGCTTGACACTGACCCGGCTTGAGGTCAGCGGCTGGCAGGCCATAGTACCAGATATTACGTAGAAAGTTGCTCCCCTCATGGAGGGAGAATGAAGTGCTGCTGGAATTCATGGCGCCATCGTACCAGATGCTGGGCAGAACATTCAAAAGGGGAAGGGGGCACACCGCTTGGGGTTTTAGCGATCGCCCCCGAAAGTTTGGATTCTAGATAACTTTTTCTCTGCTTCACGTAGCCGCAGTCAAGTTAGTGACATACCGCAGCAAGATTCCCTTTTGACCAAGAATGAACCCTTGATCGGGACCAAAGAAGAGAATTTTATAAAAGTTGGAGGGGACTTTTTTCACATCCACATCCTGCTGCCACGTTTGCCCACCATCTTGGCTACACAACAGTACCCCGGCACCCCCCCCCAGCCATATTTCATTGGGTGTGCGATAGGCCAGATCAAGAAAGCCTACACTATTACGACGCAGCGGACTCAGGAGTTCTCCCCAGTTCTCCGAATTTTCTGGATCAGAGAAAGCAATTTTACCGCCATTGACAATCATCCAGAGGCGACCATCGGGGGTAAAGCCCATGTTGTGGACACGACGGGAGGTGGTGCGATTGTGGGGTTTCCACGCCCTTTGTCCCGGCTCCCAAGTGGAATAAAAGCTCCCCCGTGAGGAAACAGCCACATACTCACCAGAGGGCGAACGGTTGAGGTTGCGCATAACACCAATGGCTTCTTGGACTAATGCTTGCCAGTTTTTGCCGCTATCTTTGGTACGGTAAATGGCGCCCACATCGGTCATCATTTCCGCAGCGCCGTTACCCAACGCTTTAATAAAGCGGGGGGAGCCAGGGAGTTTAGGATTGAGGGGAATTTGGCGCCAAGATTGGCCACCATCCGTTGTGTGGAGCATAATTGGCGGCTCACCGACAATCCAACCCTCGTTTCCTTGAAAGCTAATGCTGTTGAAGCGATAGTCTGGATTATCTAAAACCAGCGTGCGCGGTTCCCAAGTTTGACCACCGTCGTGTGTTTCCATCAGTGTGGCATTAGTCCCCACCAACCAACCGTGATTGCGGTCAATAAAGCTCATGTCGAGAACCGTTGCGGTCGTTGGCAGTTGGAGCGCTTCCCAAGGGTTGTAGTCCAAGGCTGGAATGGCGAGGGCAGAGGCACTGAGCTTTACCCAGAGGAGAACGGTCACCAGGAGCCAATGCAGGAACTTGAATCCTTTCATTTTTTGCCAATAAATGTCAATTCGTTTAGCGAACATTATAGAAACTCAGTAGAAAAAGAACGGCAAGGGCAAGACCACCAAAGATGAGGATATTTTTCTGACCCGGAGTGAGGCGATTCACCCCGAAGCCATAGTTGAGATTTTCCTTGAAACCCGAGGGAGATCCTACAGGTCCAATGTTGCTAAATTGCTTTTTGGGAGCACTGCACACTGGACACCGCCAGTTTAGGGGGAGATCGGCAAAGGCAGTTCCCGGCGGAATCGAACGATTTTCATCGCCCTTTGAGGGTTCATAGATGTAGCCGCAGGCACGGCACTCAAACCGATCCAAAGGGGCAACATCAGGGGTTTCGGCGGTCATACCTCAGAAATTTTTAAGATTTGCGACATACATCTTAATGTTACGGGATTTAGGGGCGTTTCTCGTGACAACGACAGGCGAGTTTTCAGGACAATACTGCGAAAGTCTAAGGCGTGTAACAAAAGATTAGACTACTGTAACAGAAATATAAAGAAAAGATTAGGAAAGTAAGCCCCCTCAAAAAGAAACGCCATGATAGAAGTGTTCAATTGAGGTCAGCCTATACAGACCTTAACCTTAAATCTCCCTTAATACTTCGTAGAATGCCGGCTTCCGCATGAGCAAGGGAGGCTGGCGTTTTACTATTAAAGGTAGAAAAAAGTTTGCGCTTTCCATTTGTTGCCTGTGAGTTCTACTTTATGTTGGCACTATCCACCCCTACAGGAGGGGATTCTCTGTCGTCGCTATCAGCGATTTTTTGCCGAGATTGAGTTGACCTCTGGCGATCGCATTACGGCTCACTGTCCGAATACCGGGCCAATGACAGGGATTTGCCAAGTGGGTGCACCCGTGCAGGTCTCCTACCATGCTGATCCTAAACGCAAGCTGGCTTATACATGGGAGATGATTTTTGTCAATGGCACTTGGGTGGGGGTAAATACAAATTTGCCCAATCGGGTAATTGCCTCAGCTTTAGCAGCAGGAATTCTACCGGAACTGGCGGGCTACGGCACTCAGCAGCGAGAGGTGGCCTATGGTCAAGAGCGCAGCCGCATTGACTTTTACCTGACGGACCATCCCCAGCAGCCTCCTGCCTATGTTGAGGTGAAAAATACCACTTGGGCACAAGGGGGCTTAGCCCTGTTTCCTGATACGGTGACGATTCGAGGCCAAAAGCATCTGCGGGAACTGCAACGGCTACGGCAAACCGAGCCACAAACACGGGTGTGTGTGCTCTACTTTATTAATCGCGGCGATTGCGATCGCTTTGCACCGGGGGACAGTGCCGATCCTACCTATGGACAACTCCTACGTGCCGCTTACAACCAAGGGGTAGAAATTTTGCCCTATCGCTTTGCCGTTGAGCCAAGGGGCATTCAGTTTTTGGGCACTGCTAAGCTTGTCCTCTAGGAGAGTTGACCGAATTCAATCAAGTTGCCGTCGGGATCTGCCACAAAAATGGCTGCTCGTCCTGAAGCACTGCGCTGAAAGGGAATCTGGGCTGCGGTTAAGCGTTGCTCAAGACCGGCTAAATCGCTTACGCCAAGGGCAAAGTGGGGATTGCGTCCCCACCGCTCATCTTGACGGCTATCCACTACTTTCTCGGCTTGGATCAGATGAATTTGCGCGCTACCCACTTGATACCAACGGCCGGCAAATTTTAGGGAACGCTCAATTGGGGTAAGCCCCAGCACCCCCTCATAAAAGGCGGCAGCTCGCTCCAAATCCGTGACGTTGATGGCAACGTGCAGAAAGACCATCAAGAATTAGCAGGTTGCGTCACCCCTAGGCGAATTTCGGAACAGAAGGAGGCCATACTAAAGCCCCCAAAGCGCTTGAGAATGCTGGTGCGCAGGCGTAGATTGGGGCTGGCAAACCAGAGCCGCTCTTCGGAATACATGGTTTCGTATTCGGTAATCAGTGTGAGGGCACCATCACTGCCCATACTGAAGCGACCGGCAACCGGCGCCTTTTCGGCATAGCCCATTTCCCGCAGGAGCTTGCCTTCTGTCCGCGACCCCTGATCCATAATTGGCACCAGTACCGTTGAGCCTTCGTGCTTTTCGCTGTCCCATTCCATGGTGCCGTCCCAGCTGACCCGTGCGCCGCACACTGCCCAAGCCGGATCGATGTTGTATTGCTGACACAGGGCAATGACCGCAGGATCATCTACAGACAGTAACTCAATGGTTAACTGAGACTTGCCTGACTCGGTTTGCTTAAAGGCCAAGTGATGACTCGTGCGCTGGGAGAACCAGCGGCCAGCACTTTGGGCAAAAAAGTCGCGGATGTCCATACCTATGCACACTACGAATGGGGGCTAGATCGGTATTTTTTAGTCTTTTTTTAGGGTACACCGTCTTTTTAATTCCTTCCAAACAATCGCGCCGAGGCAAGAGCGGTCGAAAATTAACAATGTAACGATATGTAAAAGAGTTTAAGATTTAAGATAGAAGTAGGTTGCCCTTATCCACCCCTATGCTGCACTCAAATTTACCTGAACCTCAACTGCTTAAGGTCTTGCTGGAGCCACTACTTGAAGACTTTCAGTACTGGTTCACGCGATCGCGCTCGCTACTGAAGACAGAAGTGATTCCCTTTCTAGGGGTAGCAGAACAGCAGGCTCTCCTTGAACGAGTAGAGACCGCCCTCAATGATGTGATTGCTACCCAAAGCCTCTTTCGGGCAACGGACGGCCAAGTGGGGGTTGATACGCAGGTGTTAATGCAGTGGCATACGCTGTTGATGGAGTGCTGGCAGGTTGCCCACCACTATCGCTTATCGAAATCTTGTGACGCTTAAACCATTCTCGGCGCTTGGCTCGGAGGTGCTCTCTTCATGTTGCAGTTGATTTATATTGTTACTTTTACGGTCTTGGCACTACTGGCTATGGCCAATCTAATTCGTAGTTTGTTGACTCTCGGTATTGAATCGCAACGGCAATTCTCACCGCAACGGGTGACCCATCCAGAACTCTTAGACAGCGAGGGTCACCTCATTGATGAACCCCTGTTGGTGATGCGCTCCCTGAGTGTGGAGGATGCCCGCGCCCAACTGGATGCAATCTACCGCGAATCCCCTAGCTATGGCGACGACCAGCGTGGAGAAAGCCAAGCCTAGGTTTTTAGGCCAATATGGGCAGCTCCTGAGCCGATGGTTTCAGGGGGATGCAGCGACCCTAGCAGAGGTCTTGGCTAAGGCATGGCGGCAGTTGCCGGCAACGGAGGTCTTGCTGATTGGCAAACCCCCATCGGGGAAAACTTTGAAACTTTGATTGTACGGGCGATCGCGGGTGCCGAGGCCGGTATTGTCAGGGCAGGGTTTCGTCCCCTCCGGCAGCAACCACAGCGCTATGGCTACTCCACTATGCTTGTATGCCTGCGGCACAGGGAGAGCTAAATCAAGCCATCGTTTTGGGGGGCATTTGCCCGCAGGGAGCCATTGGCCTGCCAGCGCACTTCTCCTGTTTCTCCAACCACAAAATAGGGAATTTGTTTCTGCTTGAGGTAGTTAGCGATCGCCGGCTCAAGGGCATTGCGACTGAGAATGACACTGCGGGGCTTGACAATCTCAAAGAGGCGTGGCGTTAATTTGCGCCCCCACCACCAGAGAACCTGGGGCGGCTCCACGGGTGTCACGGCCAGCCAATCGGTTTGTGCCGCATCACCACTGGGATCAGTGACAAAGAGCCAACGACTACTACCCATCTGCAGCGCTAAGATTGCGGGATCTGAGCGCAAGACAGTGATTTTCACTTGACCCAGTTGAACGGGTTGCCGCAGGGGCAACGCTTGATAGGGCACCTTGAGGGTGGCCAACATTTCACGGTAGGCAGGATCACTCTTGGCCGTTGGCACATCTGTAAATTGGCGAATCGGGGCGATTCGATGAATGTCGCGCCAGCCCCGCTGTTGACGATACTGGCGATCGCTGGCCACTGCCCAATCAATACGGTTAATACCCTCTTGAGCCAAGAAAGCCGTTAGCCCCTGGGCATCGCCCCCATTGATCACCACTGTCCCTGCGGGTTGCTGAATTACAAGTGTCGGAACTTGTGTATTGGCAAGAACAGTGGCTTGAAAGAGGGTGTTTTGGCGCAGAACAAAGGGCACCAGAACAAGGGTGATGCCAAGAGTGAACAGCAAAAACCAGTGCCGCCGCCAGCGAGGACTCAGCCACACAAGAATAATCAGGCCATAGAGGACTACAACTTGGAGCCAGCTCAAGCTGCCAAGGGCAATTGTTGCTGCCGGCAACTGGCCAATAGCTTGGATAAGCCACAGGAGAAAGGCCGTGGGGTAGTAGAGGAGCCAGGCAAGGGCGGAGCCCACAGGAGGAACGAGGAGGCCAATCATTGCACTGATAAAGCCGCCAACCGTCAACAGGACAAGGGGCAGATTGGCAACGACATTGGCCAGCAGACCATACACAGGAAAAATGCCAAAGATAGCCAGGGAGAGGGGGAGAACCCAGAGGGTGGCGGCTAAGGGCACAGCAATTAGATTACGCAGAGGCGTTGGCAACCAATCGAGGCGATCGCCGATGGGTTGGGCACTGACAATTAAGCCCAAGGTGGCCAAGAAGCTTAACTGAAAGCCAATGTCCTCAATCCACAGGGGGTTGTAAATCAGCATGACAGTGGCGATCGCCAGCAGGATTACAAGGGGTTGCCCCTTTTGACCATTCACTAGAGCCACTAACCCCGCCAAGCCCATGAGCACAGCCCGAACCGCTGAGGGGGCAAACCCACTTAAACAGGCAAAGAGCACCAAGACCCCAGCCCCCAAACCGTAGCGCCACTGCTGCGGCAAAGGACGTGTCAGCGCCAAGACAACCGCTAACAGAATAGCCGTATGAAACCCCGAGGCCGCCAGCGCATGGGATAGCCCCACTTGCCGAAAGCTATCGCGCACCTCAAAGGGAATCGCCACCGCCCGGCTGCCCAGCACCATTGCCGAGACCACAGCCCCATAGCGATCGCCCAAACCTTGGGCATGGACTTGGACAATTCGCTGCCGCAGTGCCCACAGCCCCCACGGTGATCCCCGATCCAAAATCGTGACCCTATTGCCTGCTAAGCCGGCAAAGGTTTGCTGCAACTGAAGCTGCCGCCGAAAGTTAAAGGCACGAAAAAATTCATTGCCCCCGGCGCGGGGAAGATAGAGCCGCCCTGAGATCTGAATCCGCTGGCTGGGATATAGCTTTGCCCCTTGCTCTGCTGGAAGCGTCACGTAAAGGCGGCCACTGGCTCTCCCCTGCAGAACCCCACTTTGGGCGGGTACCTCACTGAGATTTTGATAGCGCTCCACCCCTAGAAAAAAACGTTGTCGTCCGAGGCGATTAGGTAGTGGGGTGGTTTCAACCCAACCCTCGACAAGCACTGTTGGCGGTAGATTCAGAGCCTCAAGACGCGGCACTAAACGACTGATATCATTCACCCCCGGCTGGGGCGTGCGCAGCCACCCATAGGCCATCGCCAAGAGGGCAACCACAGTGGCGATCGCAAAACTTTGACTCGCAGGCAGTCGTAGCCAAACCTTGCCCCCCCAGCGGCGCCCCCCGTAGAGCACTCCCCCCAGCGCCAAGACTCCCAGCCAACCCCACTGAAAGAGACTGAAGACACACCCCACAATAAAGGCGATCGCCCAGAGAATGGCATCTGCTTTGGTAATCCTGAACATAGCCTAGGTGGGGTTGACGTTCAGTGGAAATATTTAGGACAACATTTAGGAGTTATGCCGCCAGTTTTTTACTCTTTAGATCACATTCGTCATGCCGACGCTAAGGGGCATCCGCGTCTTTTTTTCGGCATCAATGGTCAGTTCCTCAGGACGGCAGCGCACCACACTGACCTCGATTCCCTCTGCTCCCTCAGCCTTCAAGTCCTCAATGTAGCCATCCTTCTCTCTTTCTGCCTCCATGGGCGTCAGAAAAGGGCCAAAGTAGTAGGTGCAGGGGGGGGTTTTCGTCTCTATTTTGACCCACCATGCCAAACCTATCCCATTGACGAGATCCGCGAGCCAGCTTGTAAGACCCTTATTATTATCACCAAACATTGACAGTTTTCCTCCGAGACTTGCCAAATTGCCCCAACCAATCAATTCAATGCGTGTCTTGGTTTGCTCTCTATTTGTGTATAACTGATCCCCCCTGAAATGTGTATGGCGAAAATTCCAAACCATTAATTGTCATATTTATTTACATCAAGACTCCCCCCGAGGACAAGTCATGAGGTGCGAATTCAACCCTGACGCTGAATATAGATGCAGTGGCGCTGGGCACGGCTCAAGGGGGTCGTAAACGCCTGAACGTCCAGTCGTTGACTGCAATATCGCGGCAAGAGGGTTTCTAAATGCCGAGCCTCCTCATCGCTCCACTGACCTCGGTACAGGACTAGAATGCCCCCCGACCGCAGTCGGGGCAGACCATAGGCACAACAACGCCTGACATCACCGACGGCGCGAATTAAGGCTAGATCATAGCGATCCTGATGGGCTTCTGCCCGTCCCCATTCTGGATAAATGTTGACCAAACCAACCGCTGAATGGAGAGAGTGCAAAAACTTGACTTTCTTTTGGGTAGCTTCAAGGAGGGTCACTGACCAATCGGGGCGGGCGATCGCCACCGGTACTCCCGGAAAACCACCCCCACTGCCAATATCAATAACCCGTTGAATCTTTGTTCCCCACGGCGTGCCTCCACCGGACTGTAGCCACGGCAAAATCCCCCGTAACGAATCCCAAAGGTGCTTTTCCCAGAAATCACTGACCGCAGTAATGCGGGTGAGGTTGATCCGTTGGTTAGCGGCGAGGATGGCTCTATAAAAGCGTTGGAACTGTTCCTGCTGCTGGGGTGTGGGTTGCCACCGGAGGGTCTCCTGCCAAGGGAATTGCTCAAGCAATAGCGTGTTAAGACTCGCCATCACCACCACTGGGCAACTCTTTCTTTGCCGTTAGCACCTCCCACGCCGCCTTGAGGCGTTCCTCAAAATCTTTTACATGGCTAGAGACGGTATCGGCATTCGACTTCAGCTCTGCGATCGCTGTTTCAAGGGCTTTTTGGACATCCGCTGGCAGGGCTTTGAGTTGAGCAGTTGCAAACCGTTGCAGAGCCGCAAGGAGAGCTTTTGCCGCTTCGGTGACTTCTTCTACACTAACGGTT
>NZ_CALGOG010000081.1:0-16775 GCF_937958135.1 uncultured Thermosynechococcus sp.
GAAAAGTGATAGCATCAAGACTTGCTCCCGCCGCAAGGGGCAATTATCCTAGGGGTGAAGCGTTTACCAAGTCTCAGATGAAAGCCCAAGTGTTCCGAGGGGTAAATCAACTCAGCTACGAGGACATTCCAATTCCAGAGATTGCTGCCGATGAAGTGCTGGTTCGCGTCAGAGTAGTTGGGTTGTGCCAATCGGACATTAAAAAAATTCGCTATCCCCTCTATGAACCTCCGCGTATCTTTGGCCACGAAACCGTAGGGGAAATTGCTGCTGTGGGCGAGGCCGTGAGGGATTGGCAGGTGGGTCAGCGGGTGGTGGTCATGCACCATATTCCCTGCATGCGCTGCGCCTACTGCCTGCACGAAAACTACTCCCTGTGCCATGTCTATAAAACAGTGACGACAACGGCGGGCTTTATTCCCAGTGGGGGGGGCTTTGCCGAATATGTGAAAGTACCGGGGCACATTGTACAGCATGGGGGATTAATTCCCATTCCCGATGAGATTAGTGATGAGGAGGCCAGCTTTGTTGAACCCACCAACTGTTGCCTGAAGGCAGTCAAAAAGGCGGGCATTGCTCCCGGTCAAACGGTGCTGATCACCGGGGCAGGGCCTATTGGCCTGATGTTTGTGATGTTGGTGAATCTTTTTGGGGCGCGGGCGATCGCCACCGATTTGTTGCCCTCGCGAATTGCCAAAGCCAAGGAAGTGGGGGCTGCGGCTGCCTTTGATGCCCGCGATCCCGATCTTGCTGCCAAGGTACAAGCCCTCACCCATGGTTTGGGGGCAGATGTAAGCCTGTTGGCAGTGCCCAGTGAGAAAGCTTTTTTCCAAGCTCTAGCGTGTACGCGCAAGGGGGGCAAAATTCTCTTTTTTGCTGAGTTTCCCGATGAGGTGGACATTCCCTTGAATCCCAACATTCTCTATCGCCATGAAATTGACCTTATGGGCAGTTATAGCTCCTCTTACCGCTGGCAGTCCCTTGCCTGCGATGTCATCTTTAACCGCCGCATTGATGTGAAAACTTTAGTGAGCGATCGCTATCCCCTATCAAAACTCGCCGCAGCGGTGGAACAGGCAGTGCACCCAACGCCTGAAACCTACAAAATCCTCATCTATCCGGAGGCTTGATGCACGCCCTCTCCCTCCCCACCTGGGTAGTCCATATTTCCAGTGTTCTGGAGTGGATGGCTGCCATTTGGTTTGTGGCCCAACTGGATCGCCGCTGTCCTCAGCGGGGGTGGCGATGGTTGGCGTGGGCAATGTTGCCCGCTTTGGTGAGCGCCATGTGTGCCTGTACTTGGCATTACTTCGATAATGCGGTTGCTCTAGAGTGGCTGGTGGATCTACAGGCGCTGCTGACCTTTGTGGGCAACTGTGCCCTCTGTGGCGCTGCTGCCTGGCTGTGGTGGCGATCGCGGGAATCACAAAGCATCTCGTAGGGGGGTGCGGCGTGTCTCCCCGCCCTAGGAAAACAGGAAAGAACTTACAATGTTAGTTGAAATTGGCAGTGCTCAAGGACTTCCAGTATCCTGATAAGCAGATTCCCCACCCTTCCCCGCCCAGGGGTGTGCTCAATGGAATCAATACATCAACACAGTAATCAACTCTTGATCTTTGCCGTAGATCTTTGCCGTAGAACAAGGAGGAACACTTGCCCGTCAACCTAGCCCTCAACGCCTAAACCTCTGTGGAGGCTGCAATGGAAAGTAGTGCCGAACTGACCGCCCTGTTTGTTATAGCCGTTGTCTTGGGCATTGGTGCCCAAGTGATTGCCCAGTGGCTGCGGCTGCCCAGTATTGTCCTATTGTTGCTGACAGGGATTGCTTCAGGCCCCAGCGGCTTGGGACTGGTGCACCCAGAGGTACTAGGGGAAGGTTTAGAGGTCTTAGTGCCCCTGTGTGTAGCCTTGATTCTGTTTGAAGGGGGCTTGAGTCTAGATCTTACGCGGGCTGACCAAGACATTACAGGAAGCCTTTGGAAATTGGTGAGCATTGGGAGCTTAATCACCCTAGTGGGGGGGGCAATGGCTGCCCATTGGCTGGGGGAATTTCCCTGGCAACTGGCATTTCTCTACGCATCCCTCATTGTTGTGACTGGTCCAACGGTGGTTGGGCCGCTGCTGCGGCAGGTGGGGGTGGAGCACAAACTGGCGGTGATTCTTGAAGGGGAGGGTGTGCTCATTGACCCCATCGGTGCCATTTTGGCAGTGGTGGTGCTCAACGTAGTTCTCAACCAAGATCTAGGGGCGGGGGCGATCGCCCTTGGAATTATTCAGCGCTTGGCGGTGGGGGCATTAATGGGTGGCCTTGGCGGCTGGTGCCTGAATGGATTTTTGCGCCGTGCTTGGTTTTTGGTGGATGACCTGCGCAATCTCCTAGTGCTTGCCGTCCTCTGGGGTCTGTTCTGGCTCTCAGATCAACTGGTGAGCGAATCTGGTCTCATGATGGCCGTTGTCCTAGGGCTGGTGCTGCGGGGGGCTGATGTGCCGGGGGGACGGCTGCTGCGCCGCTTCAAAGGGCAACTGAGTACGCTGTCGATCTCGGTTTTGTTTGTACTCCTAGCCGCCGATCTCTCGATTGCCGGCCTGTTGGAGCTAGGCTGGTCGGGCGTGCTCACGGTTTTGTGCTTGATGTTCCTCATCCGTCCCCTAGGGGTGCTGCTGTGTACCTGGGGCAGTGATCTCAGTTGGCAACAGAAAGCCTTTCTCAGTTGGATTGCACCGCGTGGCATTGTGGCCGCTTCTGTGGCCTCTCTTTTTGCAATTACGCTGACCAATGCGGGCATTAGTGGCGGCGATGCCATCAAGGGACAGGTGTTCCTAACAATTCTGATGACGGTCTTCGGTCAGGGCTTAACGGCTCGCTGGCTGGCAACGCAACTCAATGTTCGCGCCCAGGGGGCATCGGGGGTAATGATTGCTGGCTGTACCCCTTTAGGTCGCCTGTTGGCGCGGATTCTGCGCGATCGCGGGGAAGAGGTGGTGATGATCGACACCGATCCAGAGGCCGTCGAGCAAGCCCGCCGTGAACACTTACCGGTCTATCTCAGCAGTGCCCTTGATTTGAATATTTTGCAGGAGGCGGGGATTACCCAGTTGGGCACCTACCTTGCCGTAACCAGCAATACGGAAGTCAATGCGGTGCTGGCACAGCGGGTTCTCGAGGAATTTCATCCCCCCCGCGTCTTGGCTGCCCTTGAGCTAGAGGATTGTCCCTTGGGTCTCAGTCCTGCCTTTGCCAGCCAACTTTCCATCAAAAAATGGAACGAATACATCCGCAGCGATGCAGTGCGCTTGGGGGAACTGGTCATTGAGGAGGAGCGATCGCAGTTGCAACGCCAACATCTGGAAGCTTTAGTGCGCTCTAACAAAGTTCTCCCCCTTGTTGTGGAACGGCCAGAGGGATTGCGGGTCGTGCGAGCCAATGAAGAGTGGCAAGTGGGCGATCGCTTGATCTATTTGCTGCATAGCCCCAAACCCCACACCCTACCGGCAGCTCTCATTTCTGGCTGGCAAATGAATACCCAAGTGGAGTCCGTACTCGTTCCCAGTGAAGTCTCTACCGCCAAGGGAACCTAATCCCCTGCTGACCGTCCATAGGCATCAGCAGAGTAAGCTGCGTGTTTTCCCCCTCAGGAGAGGGAGCCGCAACCCGTAAGCCATCTTTAGTGTCTTTATCTGGAGAGATTTGTTATGCAGAACCTATCCCGGCGCAGCTTGGCAATCTTGAGCTGTGGCTTAATGAGTTCTAGCACCCTTGCCCTTTTGGCGGCTATTCCCGCCCAAGCCCAATCCCGTTTTACCGATACCCAAGGCATCTGGGCGCAAGCCTGTATTGATCACCTTGCCAGTCGCAACATTATCAGCGGCTATCCCGATGGCACCTTCCGTCCCTTTGCAGCGGTAACCCGTGCCGAATATGCGGCAATGCTGCAACGGGCATTCCCCAATGCACCAGTGGTGCGTGCCCCCAGCACATTTAACGATGTGCCCAGTACGTTTTGGGCAGCCAGTGCAATTCAAAATGCCACCCGTACAGGCTTCTTGAGTGGCTATCCCGGCAATGTATTTCAGCCTAATCAAAATATTCCGCGTGTTCAGGCAATCGTGGCTCTAGCGAGTGGCTTGCAATACCCCACCCCTTCCGCGGTTGAGGAGGTCTTAGCCCAGTTTAATGATGCGGCGGCAATTCCAGCCTACGGTCGTGCGGGGGTGGCTGCTGCCACTGCTAAACAGGTGGTGGTGAACTATCCCAATGTGCAGTTCTTTGCCCCCAATCAACTGGCCACCCGTGCGGATATTGCTGCCTTCCTCTGTCAAGCAACCCGTGCTCCCGGCGCCCAAGCCCTGGTGCCCACTCAGTACATTGCCGGTGCAGCAACTGCTTCCCCCATTGCCCTCAGCCTGCCAGCGGGTCAGCAAATTTCAGCCCGCTTCCCCGATGCGGAGCGGATTGTCCTCAGCCCCGATGAAACGGTTGCCATTCGCTTGGTGACGGCTGCCGATGTCCGCGATAGCCAAGGGCGTCTTGTGATTCCCATGGGCAGTGAAATTTTTGGCCAAATCCAGCCCGCCCAAGGAGGCTCTCAATTTGTGGCTAATACGGTGGTGATCAATAATCGCCAACTGCCAATTGCCGCCACTTCCCAAGTGATTCGCACGATTCGCGATGCCCGTGACCCCAACATTGGTAATATCTTCCGCAATGCGGCCATTGGTTCGGCGGTAGCTGCAGCTATTTCGGGTCTGGCGGGGGACCAAAAAATTACGCCTTTGAAGGTTTTAACCGGTACCCTGACGGGCGCAGCCATTGAAACCAACCAAGGACGGCCTGCCACCTCCATTATTCGCGATACCCTGATCGGTGCCGCTTTGGCCACCGGTGCCTCGGCAGTAATTGGCGATCGCAAAATTACGCCCGAAAAAGTGATTACGGGTGCCGCTGCCGGTGCAACAATTGGGGGCGCCATCGATCCGGCCGTGCAGCGACTGGTGGTGATTGATTCCAGTACAGATTTGGGCTTGACCCTAACTCAGCCCTTTACGGTCTCCCGATAGCACCTAGGCACGGGCCAACCCCAGCGATCGCGCGCATTCCTCAACTGCCTTGGCCACGGCAGGAGCCACCCGTGGATCAAACACGGAGGGAATAATATAGGCTGAGTGCAGTTCCGAAGGACTGACCAAGCGGGCGATCGCTTCTGCTGCGGCGAGAAACATTTCCTCGGTCATGCGGGGTGCCCGACAGGCGAGGGTTCCCTTAAATACCCCCGGAAAGGCCAGCACATTGTTGATTTGATTCGGATAGTCACTGCGTCCGGTGGCCACCACCGCCACCTGGTCAGAGATCAGTTCAGGCTGAATTTCCGGCACGGGGTTGGCCATGGCAAAAACAATGGCGGCTTTGGCCATGCGTTGCACCATTTCCAAGCTGAGAACACCGGGGCCGCTCAAGCCAATAAAGACATCGGCATCCACAAGGGCGTCGGCAAGGGTTCCGGTTTGGGGAACGGCAAATTCCTGTTGGGCAGGGGTAAGGTCTGCCTGCACTGAAAGAATGCCGCGGCGATTACACAGGATTAAGTCCTTGGCGCCGGCTTTGCGCAGGAGACGAGCCACCGCAATCCCCGCTGCCCCGGCACCGTTAATGACAATGCGCACAGTTTCTAGGGATTTCCCCACTAACTGCAGGGCATTTTTGAGGGCGGCAAGGGTGACAATGGCGGTGCCGTGCTGGTCGTCGTGAAAAACAGGAATATCAAGTTCTGCCTGCAGACGCGCTTCAATCTCAAAGCAGCGCGGGGCGCTAATGTCCTCAAGATTGATGCCCCCAAAAACAGGGGCAATATGCTTGACGGTGGCGATGATTTCCTCCACATCCTGGGTGGCTAAGCAGATGGGAAAGGCATTTAGACCGGCAAATTCCTGAAAAAGCATGGCCTTGCCCTCCATGACCGGTAGAGCAGCCTCTGGGCCGATATTCCCTAGTCCTAAGACCGCACTGCCATCGCTGACAACGGCCACGGTATGGCTTTTGACGGTGAGCTTGTGGACTAATTCCGGATCCTCAGCGATCGCCTGAGACACCCGCCCCACCCCTGGCGTATAGGCCATGGCCAGATCGTCGTATTCTTGCAAAGGATGTTTGCTTTTAACAGTAATTTTGCCCCCCTCATGGAGCCGAAAGGTGCGATCGCTCACCTGTAGCACGGTAGCCTGAGTGTCAGATTTCACGGCATTGACAATCGCCGCAGCATGATCGCAGCTAGCAGCCACTACTACCAGCTCCCGCACAAGGCTATTGGCTGTTTTTTCGATCAGGGTGATAGACCCCACTTGCCCCTGCTGCTCCCCAATGACCTGAAGAACAGTTCCTAATTCTGTTGGATCCAAAGAGGTTTTTAATCGGAGTGTTAGACTGTAGGCGGGCGTTGGGGTTAGCTTAACCATTCAGACTTAAGCAAAAGTTAACGGCAAAAGGTACCGTCTGATGATAGCACCTCTACCTACTTTCCCGTTTGGGTGGCAATGGGCAGCGGCTCGGCTTTGCAAGCAGCCAAAATGGCGCGATCGCCGGCACTGAGGTGGCGCAGGTGATAAAAGCTGAATAAGTCAATTTCCGCCGGATAGGTTTCCTCTTCGTAGGTGGGGAAAACGGTCACCTGAAGTTGGCGATCGCCAACGGTACCTCGAAAACAATCAAAAGAGGAATTGGGCAAATAAAGTGCCCCATAGACATTGCGATCCTTGACTTCAAAGACAATGTAGCTGTGGCCTACCCGTTGGGGTTGCGGAGACTCCCCAAAAAGATATATCCCATTGGCCAAGGGAGATGGATTTTGTCGTGCCAAAAGCGGTTGAGCGATCGCCAGCCCATTGGCAAACCCCAGGGTAACAAGTCCCAATAAAACTGAAAGTGACTGACCCAAACGTGCCAATGAAATCATTCTATTTCCCTACCTGAAACGCGAAGTAACCTCTCCTAACGTCGAGGGAACTCTAAACCAGCGTTTTGAAGCGTCAACCTTAGCAAAGGGCAGTGTCGTTACGCCGATACTTTGATCTTGACAGGTTGATAGCCGTTTTTCGCTGGAGCTATGCCAGTAGTGGCACAGGCACAAGTTGCCCCCTAAAGACGATAGTCCTTGCCAGCGTTGTCATTTGATTCACTTCCTTGGAGGGAAAAGAGTTTATCCCCAGAAGTGTTGAACCATAGCTTGAGCCTAAAGAATACGACCTTTCCTCCCTTAAAAAATAGAAAAGATTATAAATTATTAACTAAATTTGGTATCTTTTAGGGCTACTTTCAAGTCTATCCTCCGGCACCTTAACCCCAGTCGTGCCCCTGTTTTGATGGGCGGGCGAAGCTACTTGTGGCTTATAGCATCAATCTTTGTTGTAGAACTTAACAGGTCTGGCAGCGAGGAATTAATTTCTTTTTAACCCTGTGTATTTTGGAGTGGATAGAAAACGTTAATTTTCTTTGCAAGGTGTTGGGTTCTGTAGTCTGGATCGCATGGACAGTAAAAAGTAAGAGGCTATGATGATTCTCAAACTGCTTCTGAGTTCGGGTTATGACACTGTACATCGGCAACCTCTCCTACGAGGCCACTGAAAACGATCTTCGCGAAGTTTTTGAAAAATATGGTGCTATTCGCCGGATTGTGTTGCCGGTGGATCGCGAGACAGGCAAACGGCGGGGCTTTGCTTTTGTCGAACTGGTGGATGAAACTCAGGAGGCCGCTGCCATTGATGATCTCGACGGTGCGACATGGCTAGGACGGGTGCTCAAGGTCAACAAGGCGAAGCCAAAACAAGCGGGGGGGCAGTCAAACCCCGCCTTCTAAGGGCATACTGGTAGGGAAGTGCTGTTTACTCTTCCTGCTATGCCTCGACGTTCGCCATCGCCACCGCGTCCCCAAACTCGTCGGCCTCCCCAGCCAGAATCGAAGTCACCGCTGAATACCCGCACTTTGGCGGTGCTGGGAGGGGTCTTTATTATCGGTGTGGGGGTGGGGGTCACCTTTAGTAAAACCACGACCCTGAACCCCGATAACGTGGCCTCGACGCAGTTTATTGATCAGGCGGCGCCTAATCCCGATATTTGTGTGCAGTTTGGTGCGAGCGCGATCGCCGTGGATACGCGGGTTTTTGTTACTTTTAACCCCTTCTCGGTCTTTGTGTCTCAACCCTCGATGCAACCGGGCTGTGTACTGCGCGCCAATAACGTTGCCCTTCTTGAGCAGCGGCAACTAATTACGGGAGAACAATTGCGCAGTTGTCGGCAGCGGCTAAATACGTTTGGCTATGTGGGCAACCTTGAAGGCAAACCTGAAATAAGCTGTGTCTATCAGAGCACAACGGATAAAAACCTCTTCCTCAAACTCTCCGGCTTGGGAAATGGCGCTGCGGGTGAAACCAATAATTTCTAGAACGCAACGATGAAGGGGCTGAAGTGGCCACGGCTGCGCTGGCGTGCAAGTCAGGGCGTGCAACGCTTGGGTACGGCCTTTCTCTTGATGGGTCAAGTCATCTTCTATCTAGTGCGGGGACGGATTGCTCTGCGCAACTCAATTGAGCAAATGGCTTTGGTGGGGCCTGCCTCCCTCAGTGTTGTCCTGATTACAGCAGCGTTTGTGGGTATGGTATTTACGATTCAAGTTGCCCGTGAATTTATTACCTTTGGGGCCACCTCTGCGGTGGGTGGGGTGCTGGCGATCGCCCTTGCGCGGGAACTTGGGCCTGTGTTGACAGCAGTGGTACTGGCCGGACGGGTTGGCTCCGCCTTTGCGGCTGAAATTGGCACCATGAAAGTTACTGAGCAAATTGATGCCCTCTATATGTTGGGCACAGATCCTGTGGATTATCTGGTGGTGCCACGGTTTGTTGCCTGTGTACTGATGTTGCCCATTCTCAATCTCTTGGCATTGGTGACAGGGCTGTGGGGGGGGTTGATCATTGCCGATTCTCTCTACGGCATTCCCCGTGGGGTTTATATTGAGTCCATTCAGAACTTCCTGCAACCTTGGGATCTGTGGAGTTCGATTATCAAGTCAGGTATTTTTGGAGGGGTGGTAGCCATTATTGGCTGCAATTGGGGTATCACGACCACAGGGGGCGCCAAGGGGGTGGGTCAATCCACCACGGCGGCTGTGGTGATTTCCCTATTGGCCATCTTTATCCTCAACTTTTTCTTGTCTTGGGCACTCTTTAGCGGCAGTAGTAGTTTGGTGCCGGTGCTTTAAGAGGTCAGGTTGTGGAACTGCGGGCGGGTCAAGGCTGGCGAGTGGGCTGGCGCAACGATCAATTCTATGCTGGGCTGGTGGGGGCTGAAGATTGGGCCACGGAACTTACGAGGGAGGAATTCAAAGCATTTGTAAATTTATTCCGTCAACTCCACGGGCAGCTTCAGGCGATCGCCCCTGAATTGATGCCGCAGGAAATGATTACCCTCAGTGGCAGCAACGAGGTTGTCCATTTGGAACTGGAGGGCTATCCCCACAGCTATAGTCTGCATTTGATTGTGTTGGGCGATCGCCGAGTGGAGGGGACATGGCCTGCCCCTGTGCCCCCCGACTTTCTTCTTGCCTGCTGTGAGTTGCAAGACAGGATTGCCCAGGGTCAAAGTTTAGAATAGGAGACATCCTGGTCGGTTGCGATCCCCCCTATGACCTCTGCCAAGTCCTCGAAGGTCAGCCCCGCTTTGGCGGCACTGGTTAACACCATCAAACAGTTGCAACAGCAAGAGCAAATCGGTGGATTGATTGCTCCCCTGGTGAGTTTTGCCCAAGAAACCCTTGGCATGTCCTTTGTCTGGTTGGGGCTGTACAACGAAGCCACCAAACAACTCATCGGTCAAGGGGGAACCACGCCCGTTGGTGACCATCCCTTTCTTAAGCAAAAATTGACCCTTGCTGCCGGTAGCCTCCTCGACCAGGTATTAATGAACCGCAAGCCCATTAGCTTACCCAGTCTAAAAGAGGAGCCGCGCTTGGCAGAGGTACGGGAGGCCGCCACCCGCTTGGGTCTGCAAGGCACTGCGATCTATCCCATTGTCCGTCGGCGTCAAGCCCTTGGCATTCTCATGGTCGGTTCCACTTCCTGGGGCGATACCCTGCGGGGAGATGATCTAGCCCACATGAGCCTCCTAGTCAGTGCCCTGGGTGCAGAACTAGAACGGCTGACAGCAACCCAAGCAACAAAGGCCGCACCGACAGCAAAGGAAGCGGCTGCTCCCACCGTTGGCAGTGATGACCCCGTCCGTCATCTCCTCCAAGAGGCCAGCCGTGCCGCTAGTTTAGGTCAACGCATTGAAGCGTTGTTGCTAGCATTACACCAATTCTGTCAACCGCAACGTACGAGTCTTTTTTGGCGAGATTTGGAGCAACCCCTCTATCGGCGGCGCAGCTACACCGTTGGCAAACCCCAGAGCCGTGAGAGCCAGCGGCAACCCCTCACCATTACACAGCAAGAATTAGCCGGTTGTTACACTGCCCTTGCCAGCGGTCAAACCGTGAGTGTCAGCGATAGTCAAAGTGTGGTCAGTGCCACCGCTCCCCTACGGCTGATGCACATGCTGAACTGCCGCGCCCTAGTTGCCACCCCGATTCTGGTGGGAACCGAGGTGGTGGGCTTTCTCACCTTGGAGCGCAATGAACCTTACCCTTGGAACGACAACGAGAGGAAACTCCTGCAAGTCACCGCAGAACTACTGGCGTTAGCTGCCCCCGCGGAACGCCTCGAGCACCTGTTGACCCAAACCCAGCACACCCAAAGCTTGGTGAGTGAGTTGGCGCAGGCTATCTGTGATGAGCAGGACTGGAAGCGGGTGCTTCATCATGCGGGGGAAAAGTTGACGGCCAATTTGGGGGCACAGTGGGTCTTTTTGCTGACGTACAATTCCCTAACCCAAGCCTTTGATGTCCTGCTGCAGTATCCAGCTCCCCGTGGGCGCGATCGCCATCCGCCCTTTCCGCCCCTGCAAAAAATGGATTGGCAGCTTCTTGAAACAGCAACAACAGCTATTGCCCTTGAGGACTACAGAAATGAACTGCGCCTCTACTCTTGGAAAGAGGTGCTCGGCAAGCTGAATATTCAGTCCCTTCTGGTGGCAACCACGACTCCCGGCCATGCCCTTGAAGCGGTACTCTTGGTGGGACGCAATGAACCCACGACTTGGAGCAAAAGTCAGCAAACCCTCGTGCAGGAGGTGGCGCGCACCCTCGGCCTGATTAGCCATCAATGGCAACTGCAAAACACGAATACACAGCAGGAGCAGGTGCGATCGGCGATGTTGGCGGGTCTTACGGCCCTGCAGCGCACTCAAAACCTTGAGCGCATTGAACTAACGGGCTTGCAGCAGATTATGAATTTGATGCAGGTGCCCCTCGTGGCTTTAGTGACGTGGCGACCCGGTCAGACCGTTGGCTCAATTGTGGCACCGCCCCCTGGTCATCCCAAGTTTGCCATTCACAACGAGGCTGAGATTGCCATCTATGAAGATCCCCTGATTTACAGCGCCTTGATGGCCTCCCAGGCGGATAACCACAGCAATCCCTACGCTTGGTTGATTCAAACCACAGCAGCAGAACTGGATGGGCGCACGCGGCAGTGGCTCTCAGGGCCGGAGATTGGTCAGGTACTGGCGATCGCCCTGCGCACGGATCCCGAATATGAGCCTTCGGGAGTTCTCATTGTTGCCGATCGGCGCGATCGCCACTGGTCAACCTTGCACCTCGAGGCCTTCCTTACCCTTGTCAACCATTTGGCTTGGGCACACCGCAGCACCTCCCTCATTCAGATGCTCACCCAAGGCTGGCAAACCCTTGAAACGCTCAACTGGTATAAACACCGTCGCCTTGAACAGGTCTATGGTCAACTGGCGGTTTTTTGCAATGAGTTCACACAATGGGTTCAGCAGCACCCTGAGGCGGATCCCCTCCTGCGGCGCTTAGGCACGCTCTTGCCAACCCAGTTGGAATCCCTCCATCCCCTCTTGAGCCATGAGGTGTGGCAACTGGACAAAGCCACCGACACAGCGGGTCTAGCCGTTCTCCTCAAACGGGTGATGGATCGCATCGAAAATTGGAAGCAGCGCAAGCAACTGTGGATTCAGGTGCACAATCAGCCCGTGCTCACCCTCAGCGGCGACCTCAATAAGCTGGAGTTAATCCTCTACGAGCTGCTTCTTTTTGCCTGCCAGCGATCGCCCTCCCAAGGCCGCATTGATATTTGGTGCCAACAAATCGAGGGTTTAGGTCAAGGGGGTAAAATGCAGTCTTGGCTGGAACTCTCCATTACTGACGATGGCGAAGTGGAGCCACAGTTACTCATTAAGCTGCACCAACTGGAACATCTCGACTGGCTTGCCCCCTCCAGCCTCGATCAGCCCCCCGGCCGACACCTTAAAGTCTGCTTTAACCTGTGCCGACGCCTAGGCTACCACCTCGATATGTATAAATTAGAAGACGGCCGCCTCCTCAGTCGTCTGCTGATTCCCCTGAATAGTGGCGACACGGGTACCTTTGAACTACAACCCTCGCAGCCTCGCCAATGACCTCAAGCACGATCGCCCTTCTCGGCCTCCCCAATACCGGTAAATCCACATTTTTTAACCGCATTGCCGCAGCGCGCGCCCATGTGGGCAACTGGCCGGGAATTACGGTGGACTTGGCAGAAGCCGAGATTTCCCTCAATGGGGAGAGAGTTAAGCTGGTGGATTTGCCGGGCATCTACGATCTGGCAGGGACGGCTGCTGATGAAACCATTGTGCGTGAGTTTTTCCAGCGGGTGCCGGTGCGGCTGGTGTTGGTGATTCTTAACGCCGGTCAGATTCAGCATCAATTGCGCTTAGCACTTCAGGTAAAGGCTTGGGGCATTCCCATGGTGGTGCTTCTGAATATGGCCGATGAAGCCCGCCAACTGGGGATTCAAATTGATACAGAGAAATTGAGCGATCGCCTCGGGGTGCCGGTGGTAGCCCTCAGTGCCAAATACGGCGGCGGCTACTGGCAGGCCTATGAAACGATTTGCCGTGCCCTCAAGGAGGCCCCCATTCCCGCAGCTCCCCTCCTTAAACCAAGGTTGCCAGAGATTGATCCAGAGGCGATCGCCCCCCTCCTGGCGGACACTGTCACTTTGCCCGGTCGCGCCGTTCGCAGACTAACAGAGCAGTTGGATCACTGGTTGCTGCATCCCCTGTGGGGACTCCCCCTCTTTTTTGCAGGGCTATACCTTACCTTTCAAGTGGTGTGGGTGTTAGGTCTTGGGGTGCAAGACTGGCTCAGTGATACTTTTGACGCTTTTCAGGGACAGGTATTGGAGCCATTCCTTGCTGGGCTTCCCCCCTTGCTCAGCAGTTTGCTCCTTGAGGGCCTCTACGGCGGGATTACCACGGTGGCAGCATTTGTGCCTTTAGTAACAATTTTCTTTGTTGTAATGGCGATTGTCGAGGACAGTGGCTATCTTGCCCGTGCCGCTTACCTGATGGATGGCCTAATGGCCCGTTTAGGTTTGGATGGGCGCAGTTTTGTCCTCAGTTTAATGGGCTTTGGCTGCAATGTCCCCGCCCTGCTGGCGACTCGCATTATTCGCTCGCCGGGACTGCGGCTGCTGACAATGCTGGTTATTCCCTTTTCCCTCTGTTCGGCGCGGCTACAGGTGTTTGTATTTCTCATTGCCTGTTTGTTTCCGCCGCAGTGGGGGGCAGCTGTCCTTGTCTCCCTCTATGGCTGGAGTATTCTGGCGGCCTTGCTCACGGCGCTCTGTTTTCAGGGGTACTTCCCCAACACGGATCCCTTTTTGCTGGAGCTGCCCCCCTATCGCTGGCCAACGGGGCGACAGGTGCTCCTGCGGGCATGGGGCGAGGTACGGCATTTCCTCGCGCGGGCAACGGGCTTTATTATGATTGGTGTCTTGGTGGTGTGGGTCTTGACCCATTTGCCCTTAAACGCTACGCCGTCGAGTCCCCAGACCTGGGCAGGGCAACTGGGTACCGCTTTGCAACCTCTGCTGGCTCCCGTAGGCATTACACCCGCCCTAACGATTGCTCTGATTGTTGGCTTTGTGGCCAAGGAGATTGTCATTGGCGCGTTGGCAGTGATTTATCATCTTTCGGGTACCTCGTTACAGCAGGCGATCGCCGAGGAGTTGACGCCCCTGCAGGCCTACAGCTTTATGCTCTTTACGCTCCTGTACACCCCCTGTCTCAGTACCCTTGCCACCCTCTGGAGTGAATCAAAACGCTGGCGGTTTAGTCTTTTTGCCACCCTCTATGCCCTAGGGATGGCCTGGGTGGTGAGTGGCAGCGTCTATCAACTGGGGCACTGGTGGGGATGGGGCTGATGGCCATCCTTTGCGGTATTGGCATTGGCCCCGGTGATCCCGAACTCATTACCCTCAAGGGCTGGCGCCGTCTCCAGCAAGCCAGGGTGATTGCCTTTCCTGCGGGACGGGGGGGACGGCGTGGCATTGCGGAGGAGATAATTGCCGGCTACAAACACCCTTGGCAAACCTGCCTTCCCCTGGAGTTTCCCTATGTTCTTGAGCAGGCGGTTTTAGAACAGGCATGGCAAAAGGCGGCAAAGGAGGTTTATACATACCTTGGTCAGGGCACCGATGTGGTCTTTGTTTCCGAAGGAGATGTGAGTTTTTACAGTACGTTTTCCTATCTGGCGGCAGCCGTCCAAGTCCTTGACCCCACCATTCAGATTGAGGCCATTCCGGGAGTTTGTTCCCCCTTGGCAGCAGCGGCCAGCTTGGGGATGCCCCTGACCTTGGGGAGCGATCGCTTGGCCGTTTTGCCGGCGATGTACCATCTGGATGAGTTAGCCCAGGTGTGGGGGTGGGCGGAAGTGATGGTTTTAATGAAGGTGCGATCAGTCTATGGTCAGGTGTGGCACTGGCTCAAGGAACACCACCTCTTGGAACAGGCCGCAGTGGTGAGCTGGGCAACAACGCCGAAACAGCAAATCTACACCCCCCTTACGGATTTCCCAACCTTAACTTTGCCCTACTTTTCGCTGCTCATGGTTTGGAAAAGGCAGTCTAATCTGCGGAACGTCTAAGTCAATCCCAAACGTCCGCTCAAATAGTCCTGTAACTGTTGGGCATGGTCGTGGGCAAGATTGGCTAAGGGGAGGTCACTGAGGGGAAAGGCTTGTACTGCCCGCACTTCCTTGACATCTAAAACCTGTGGCTCACCGACAACGCGGGCGGCAATCGCAATACACACAGCATGAACGCGGGGATCTCGCTGCGGGTCAGAGTAAACCCCCACGAGGCCTTCAAAGTGTTTAAGGCGCAGTCCAGTTTCCTCGGCCAGCTCCCGTGCCCCCGTATCGAGAATTGTTTCCCCCCAATCCATCATGCCGCCGGGGAGCGACCATTGCCCTGTATCGCGGCGCTGCACTAGAATCAGGCGATCGCCCGCCGTCAGGGCAATCACCGAGACAGCGACAAAGGGATGTCGCCACACCCGTTTCAAGAAAAAACGGGCAACTCGCCAAAACCAGTTCACCCCTGCAGCCGCTCCAAATCCGCTAGCACTTGTGCCACATGGGCCTCGGGCTTGACGCGCCGATAAATGGCCGCAATTTTGCCCGTGGGGTCAATGATAAACGTATCCCGATAAACCCCAAAGGATTCCTTGCCCATGAACTTTTTGGGACCATAGCTGCCATAGGCTTGAGCCACGCCGGCGTCCACATCTGCCAGCAGGGGAAAGGGCAGGTTGAGCTTTTGCTGAAATTTAGCGTGGGAGGCAACACTATCGGGGCTGATGCCTAACACCACGGCGTTGCGCTCCTCCAAGGCAGGATTCACATCGCGGTAGGCACAGGCTTCTTTGGTACAACCAGGGGTATTATCGCGGGGATAAAAGTAGAGAATTACCCACCGGCCCTGAAAATCGGCCAAGCGCACAATCTGCCCCGTGGCGTCCGGTAGTTCAAAAGGAGGGGCGATCGCCCCAACGGTTAGGGACATTTCTAAGCAATTCCCAATGTTTTGCCATTCCTATCTTCTCCCAGTTTGGCTCCCGCTGCGGTCGCCCTAGCCCTCAAAAATAAAAAGGCGGACAAACAGATATACCATGAGCTGGCGATAACGGTAGAGCAGAAAGGCGATCGCCGGTGTCAGAACCACAAAAAAGCCGTAGAGGCCAACGATGGTTGCTAAATCGGTCTGGAAAAAATCGCGAGCCAGACGAACAAAATCGTGATCCATGCCCCCTTTGCCCATTAGGTACATCTCCCGAAACACAGGATTAAACTGCAACTGCCAAGCAAAGCGC
This sequence comes from uncultured Thermosynechococcus sp., assembly GCF_937958135.1. Taxonomy (NCBI): domain Bacteria; kingdom Bacillati; phylum Cyanobacteriota; class Cyanophyceae; order Acaryochloridales; family Thermosynechococcaceae; genus Thermosynechococcus; species uncultured Thermosynechococcus sp. The sequence continues at coordinate 16,292 of NZ_CALGOG010000081.1, forward strand.
AGGTTAAAAAACACAATGAAAAATCCGACCATACTGTAGAGGGGGCGTTCAATCGGATAGCGACACCCCCAACCACTAAGGGCACGGTAGAGAAAAATGACCGCAAAGATGAGTTCGAAGCCATGCCCCATCGCCACAAAAAGAATGTTATGAAGGGGACTAAAGGCCACAAGGGTATAAAGCAGCGTAAAGACCCCTAGGCAAGTCAGAGTAAGCCGATGGTGACGGTAGAGATAGGCCAAGACCAGCAATCCTGTATAAATGAGCAGCACAATGCCTCCTGCGCGATCGCCCTGGAGGGTGACGCCGCCACCATAGCGAAAATCAAAGGCGGGCACTGCCGGATAACCAAAGAGCCATGCCGTCACTGCATGACCCATCTCATGGACAAGGGTAATCAGCGGACTGAGTAAAAAGGTTACTCCCTCTGATGCCAACAGGAGAAGCGATAGACCCAATCCCGCTGCCGTCACTTGCCAATCTT
>NZ_CALGOG010000082.1:0-25979 GCF_937958135.1 uncultured Thermosynechococcus sp.
CGCGTGCTGGTGGAAACGGGAGGCATGCCCAGTTCCCACTCTGCCCTTGTCACTGCTCTGGCAACTGGGGTAGGACTGCAGCGGGGTTGGGATAGCATTGAGTTTGCGATCGCCGTGGTCTTTGCCTGTATTGTCATGTACGATGCGGCCGGGGTGCGCCAAGCGGCCGGTAAACAAGCCCGCATTCTCAATCAAATTGTCAATGAATTTTTCCAAGATGGGCATGAATTGGCAGAAGCCCGTCTCAAGGAGTTATTGGGGCACACCCCCATTCAAGTTATTGTGGGTTCTGCCCTGGGGGTAGCGATCGCTTGGTTGGCCGTCTAGGGGTTGTCCCCCTACCATTTTTAGGTCTCTCGACCATAGGAATCCTCAAAACGAACAATATCATCCTCACCAAGATACGCCCCTGACTGTACTTCAATTATTTCAAGGGGAATTTTCCCCGGATTGGCCAAACGGTGCACAGCTCCCACAGGAATATAGGTGGACTCGTTCTCCGTCAGCAAAAAGGTCTTCCCATTGCAGGTGACTTCTGCCGTACCACTGACCACAACCCAATGCTCGGCGCGGTGATGGTGTTGTTGCAGCGAAAGACTCGCCCCCGGCTTAACTGTAATCCGTTTCACTTGAAAGCGATGCCCCCTATCAATAGAGTCGTAGTGTCCCCAAGGGCGATAGACCACACGGTGATTGTAGGCCTCACTGCGCTGTTGGGCTTGCAGTTGCTCTACCACTTGTTTGACCTGTTGTGCTGCCTCCCGATGGGCAATGAGCACAGCATCGGCAGTTTCCACCACAATCAGGTTTTCGACCCCCAGTAAAGCCACCAAGCGGTGCTGACTGTGGACAAAGCAATCCTTAGTGCTATAGGTGAGGACATCCCCCTGGCAACTGTTGCCCAATTCATCCTTGGGGGTCACCTCCCACAAACTCGACCAAGACCCCACATCACTCCAGCCGCACTCAAGGGGCACGACCGCTGCCTTCTGGGTTTTCTCCATCACCCCATAGTCCACCGATAGACTAGGACACTGGCTGAAAGGATCTTTGGCGACGCGGATAAAGTCCAGATCCTCGCGAGCCTCCCGCAGCGCCAAGCGGCAATAGTGTAAAATCTCCGGCTGCTGCTGCGCCAATTCCGCCAAGAAACTTTGGGCACGGAAGAGAAACATGCCGCTATTCCAAAAGTAATGGCCGTCCGCTAAATAGGTCTCTGCTGTGAGCAGATCGGGTTTTTCTACGAATTCTGCCACTCGATAGGCGTGGGGATCACTGAGAGCCTCGCCGCGCCGAATATAGCCATAGCCTGTGTGCGCACAGGTGGGAGCAATGCCAAACGTCACCAACCAGTCCTTGGCTGCGGGTAACAGTCCCCGTTGTAGCCCCTGCTGAAAAGCGGCCACGTCCTGAATTAAATGATCTGCGGGGAGCACCAAAAGAATAGGATCGGTGGCGAGGACTTCTGTGACATAAAGAGCAGCAAGAGTAATCGCAGGAGCTGTATTCCGTCCCAAGGGTTCCAGCAAAATGCGCGTTGGTGTCACGCCCAGCTCTTGCAATTGTTCTGCCACAAGAAAACGATGGGCTTCATTGGCCACCACGACGGGGGGTTGAAGTTGGGGGAACCCCTGCAAGCGTTGCCAGGTTTGTTGCAGCAGACTCTGCCCCGCCGCAGTTAAACGCATAAACTGCTTGGGATGGGCTTGGCGCGATAATGGCCAAAGGCGACTCCCTGCTCCCCCCGATAGAATCACTGGAATACACGCCATACAAGACTTCCTGCGGTGCACCGTTTAAGCGTAGTTTAGCGGTAACCTGTCGTTTGTGGTTCAAACCCATTGGGGAATCTCCTACAATGGGGAACGATTTCTGTGGAGGTGGCTATGGCGATTAAGAAGGGAGATTTGGTAAAGGTCGTTGCGGAAAAGTTAGCCAACAGTCTTGAAGCCTTGGCCAGTGATCGTCGCTATCCCCCCTATCTGTTTGAGGGGCGGGGTGAGGTGGTGGAGATCCGCGGTGACTATGCGCAGATTAAATTTCCGGTGCCCACTCCCCCTGTCTGGCTGCGCCTTGATCAACTGGAGGTCGCCCAACAAGTGCAATAGTCTCCCCTGCTCTTGTGGGGGTCAACGGCGATCGCCAGTGTTAGCAATTTTCAGCTTGCCTAGATATGATAGAGGCAATGCTGTTGCTTAACATTTAGTAATGTTAGTTCAACCTTCGCAACCTCAACGCTGGTTTCAGGTGCTCAAGGAGACACTGCTTTTTGGTCAGGAACCCAGCGGTGAACTCTTTGCCATTTTGCTGGTGTATTTTGTCCAAGGGGTCTTGGGCTTAGCACGGCTAGCCATTAGCTTTTTCTTTAAGGATGAGTTGGGACTGTCGCCGGCGGCAGTGGCGGCCCTGATGGGAGTGGCTGCGCTCCCTTGGGTAATTAAACCGGTGTTTGGCCTCATTTCTGATAGCCTGCCGCTTTTGGGATTCCGCCGCCGCTCCTATCTTGTCCTCTCTGGCCTGTTGGGCTGTGGAGCGTGGTTGAGCTTGGGGACGTGGGTGGCTACCCCTTGGCAGGCAACGGCAGCAATTCTGGCAGCGTCGATCGCGATCGCCCTCAGCGACGTGATTGTGGATTCCCTTGTGGTTGAGCGGGCACGCCAAGAATCCCCCGCTGAGATGGGGACACTGCAATCCCTAAGCTGGGCAGCGACGGCGGTGGGCGGCATTCTTACGGCCTACTTCAGTGGCCAACTGTTGGAATGGTTTAGTCCGCGCACAGTGTTTCAGATTACAGCTTTTTTCCCGCTGCTGGTGTCGGGGGTGGCGTGGGCGATCGCTGAAGCACGGGTCACAACCCGCCCGCAACTGAAGCAAACTTGGGAGCACATCAACCACGTGCGCCAAGCCATGATGCAAAAACAGATCTGGCTGCCGGTGGCTTTCCTCTTTCTTTGGCAGGCGACTCCTGGCTCAGAATCGGCCTTCTTTTTCTTTACCACCAATGAATTGGGCTTTGAGGCGGAGTTTCTAGGACGGGTGCGCCTTGTAACCAGCATTGCCTCCCTCTTGGGGGTGTGGATTTTCCAGCGGTACTTAAAAACGTTGCCCCTGCGCACGATCTTTTTCTGGAGTACGGTTCTTTCCGCCCTTTTGGGCCTCTCTAGCCTGATTTTGGTTACCCACCTCAATCGCCAATGGGGAATTAGTGACCGGTGGTTTAGCCTGGGGGATAGCCTTATTCTGGCGGTGATGGGACAGATTGCCTTTATGCCCGTTCTGGTTCTTGCGGCTCGGCTGTGTCCAGCGGGAATTGAGGCTACCCTCTTTGCCCTCCTGATGTCGATCAGTAACCTTGCGAACTTAGTCTCCCATGAGTTGGGGGCACTCCTGACCCATTGGCTGGGGATTACTGAGCACAACTTTGATCGCCTGTGGCTTTTGGTTCTAATCACTAACCTGAGTACCCTCTTGCCCCTGCCCCTCCTGAACTGGTTGCCCCAGCAGTTACCGGCGCCCGTCTCTCCCTCCTCTGTCAGTGTTGAATTGGAGCCAAGTGTCCCATGACTGAAGTTTTAGATCGCCCCTACACCATGGCAGATTGGCGGGGGGGAACCGTCTCCCTCACCCAAGAGTATGACTATTGGATTGAGGATGTCGAAGGCACAGTGCCTAGGGAGCTTGTGGGAACCTTCTACCGCAATGGCCCTGGACTGCTGGAACGCGGGGGGGTACCCCTAGCTCATCCCTTTGATGGCGACGGCATGATCTGTGCCTTTCGCTTTGAGAACGGACGGGTGCATTTTCGTAATCGCTACGTGCGCACCGCCGGATTTTTGGCGGAGGAAAGGGCAAACCGCCTCCTCTATCGCGGTGTCTTTGGCACCCAAAAGCCGGGGGGATGGTTGGCTAATTTCCTGGATACCCGTGTCAAAAACATTGCCAATACCCATGTGGTCTATTGGGGGGGGAAATTACTGGCTCTTTGGGAAGCCGGTTTGCCCCATTGCTTGGATCCAGTGACCCTCGAAACCTTTGGAACTGATACCCTAGGGGGGCTTCTTAAAGAGGGGGATGCCTTTGCCGCCCATCCCCGCTTGGATCCCCAGACGCAGCGGCTAGTGAACTTTGGCGTTAAGCCCGGCCTCAGCACCCGCATTACGCTCTATGAGTTTGATGCCAAGGGTCAGTGCGTCTCGCAGCCGGTGTTTCAGATTCCGGGGTTTGCCTTTATCCACGACTTTGCCCTCACCCCCAACTACGCCATCGTCTTTCAAAATCCCGTGCAGTTTAATCCCCTGCCCTATCTCTTGGGACTGCGGGGCGCTGCCCAATGTCTGCAATTCAATGCCAAGGATGCCACGCGGGTTTGGCTCCTGCCCCGCCGCGGCGGTGCCCCCCAAATGCTGACGATGCCCGCTTGTTTTGTCTTTCACCACGCCAATGCCTATGAAGCGGGGGATGAGATTCACCTAGAGTCTGTTGCCTACAGTCACTTTCCCAATTTGGAGCCGGGGCAGGATTTTCGGGAAGTGAATTTTGCCGCCCTGCCCGCCAGTCTCCTGTGGCGTATCCAGTTGAATTTGAAAACCAAGGCTGTGGATTGGCAGGTGGCCAGCGATCGCCCCTGTGAATTTCCGGTGGTGCATCCGGCCAAGGTAGGACAGCCCTATCGCTACACCTATTTGGCAGCAGGGCATGATCCCAAAATCAATGGGCCTCTACAGGCGTTGTGGCGGCGCGATCGCCAGACGGGCGAGGAACAGTTTTGGTCAGCCGCTCCGCGCGGCTTTGTTAGTGAGCCAACCTTTGTCCCTAGGGGGCTACAAAGGGGGGACTTCCTCTGGCAGGGTGCCCAGGGGGAAGAGGAGGGTTGGCTCTTGCAGGTGGTTTATGATGCCAGTTGCCATCGGTCGCAGTTACTCATCTTTGATGCCGCCGCCATCAGTGCGGGGCCAGTGGCCCGGTTGCGCTTAAAACACCACATTCCCTACGGGCTTCACGGTTCCTTTACCACAGCAGTCTAGGTGGTGGGAGCAAGAATGGGCATTGAAATTGAGCGCAAGTTTCTGGTCATAGGTGAGGACTGGCGATCCCTTGCCACCAGTGTGTTCCACTTTGCCCAGGGCTACCTGTCAACAGTTCCTGAGCGTACCGTGCGCGTGCGTCTTGCCGGTAACGAAGCGTGGATCACGATTAAGGGCAAAGCCAGCGGCGGCCAACGCCGTGAGTATGAGTATGCCATCCCCACTGTTGACGCCAGGGAACTCCTTGGCGAATTATGCCTGCAACCGATCATCGAGAAAAGCCGCTATCACATCCCAGCGGGTGATCTGTGCTGGGAAATTGATGAATTTGCCGGCGCCTCCGCCGGCCTGATTTTGGCAGAAATTGAATTGCCCCGTGCTGACTACCCCCTGACATTGCCCCCTTGGATTGGCCGCGAGGTAACCGACGACCCGCGCTATACCAATGCCTATCTAGCAGAGCATCCCTATCAGGAGTGGTCAAGCTAAATTCTTCCCCTCCGATTCGATAGGATACAAAAATATCGCCACGGCCTCGGTATGCTTGCTCGCATTCGCCAGATTACCCAAAGTCTCACCCCCCGTCTCATTGAAATTCGTCGCCATCTGCACCGCTACCCTGAATTGAGTGGCCAAGAACATCAGACTGCCGCCTATGTGGCGGGGGTGCTTTCCTCCGCAGGCTTAAGTGTCCAGCAGGATGTGGGCAAAGTGGGCGTGGTTGCCGAACTGGTGGGAAATCCCAAGGAGAACCGCTTGCTGGCCATTCGCACCGATATGGATGCCCTACCTATCCAAGAGCGCACGGGACTGGAGTTTAGCTCAAAGCATGCAGGGGTGATGCACGCCTGCGGTCACGATGTTCACACCACCGTGGGTCTGGGCACCGCCATGGTGTTAGCGGCTCTCAAGGAGGAGTTCCCCGGCCGAGTGCGATTTATTTTCCAGCCTGCGGAAGAAATTGCCCAAGGGGCGAGTTGGATGATTGCCGATGGCGCTATGAAAGAGGTGAGTGCGATTCTGTCGCTCCATGTTTTTCCGACTCTGCCGGCGGGGGATGTGGCGGTGCGCTATGGGGCTTTGACGGCAGCAGCCGATGACATTGAGTTAACGATCTTGGGGGAATCCGGCCATGGTGCTCGCCCCCATGAAGCAGTGGATGCCATTTGGATTGCCGCTCAAGTGATTAGCGCTCTACAACAGGCAATCAGCCGCACCCAAAACCCGCTGCGACCGGTGGTGCTCACCTTTGGCAAAATTCAAGGGGGCCGGGCAGCCAATATCATTGCCGATGAGGTGACACTACAGGGGACGGTGCGATCGCTCCACCCGGAGACCCGTGCCACCCTGCCCCAGTGGATTGAGCAAATTGTGGCCAATGTGTGCCATGCCTACGGTGCTCGCTATCAACTCCACTATCGGCGGGGCGTGCCGGGCATAGAAAATACGTCTTATCTGTCCCAACTCCTGGCGGAGGCGGCAACCGAGGTCGTAGGCGCTTCCCATGTGCATATTTTGTCGGAACCCTCCTTGGGGGCAGAAGATTTTGCCCTCTACCTTGAACATGCCCCTGGCGCCATGTTTCGCCTTGGCGTGGGGTTTCGCGATCGCCCCAACTATCCCTTGCATCATCCAGCGTTTGATGTGGACGAACAGGCCATTCCCGTGGGTGTGATGACCCTTGCCCAGGCGGCCTGTCGCTATTGGCAGATTCCCTACTAGTGGCGATTGGCATGGTAGAGCATGCCAAGGGCGATCGCGCTGACGACAACCTTGGGCAGCCAACTGGCAACGATGGGGTGAACGGCTCCCCCTTCGCCAAAGGCGGTGAAAATAAAGGCAGCCACGTAATAGCCAAAAATGATTGCCACGCTTAGTCCAAAGGCTCGCCCCTGGGCTTGGCGAGGAGAACTGATGCCCAAAACGGCCCCGACAACCGCAAAACTAAGACACAGAAACGGAAGAGAGAGCTTTTCCTGCAACTGTACCCGCCACTGCCGCAACCGTTTAGCATCGCCACTTTCCGCCAAAAATTGTAAGTACTGATAAATTTCGCGGCTGGTCATGAACTCCGGTGCCCGCGTTTCCATCGCCAGATCTATGGGGGTGCGCGGGTAGGCAAACCGTCGTTCTGCAAAAGTCTCGGCCACGTCATAGTCGCGATCGCCCGTTAGGTGGTGGTAGGTTCCCTGCCGAAACAGCCAGGCAGTGCCTTGCCACTGGGCTTCCTGAGCCGTAATAATTTCCCGCAGTTGTCCCTGCTCAAAGTTCAGGATTGTCACTTGACCCATGACTTTGCCGTCAAAATGATGGGCAAAAAAGAGTTGCTGAAGCTGCCCTCCGGCAAAACGACGGTAGAAGATATTGCGGGTCTGAAACCTGGGCCGGGGGTGTTGAATGGCAACTTCCAAGGTCTGGATGGCGCGGTAGGCCAGCGGGGGAGCCACGAGTTCATTGAGGGCAAAGGTAAAAACCAAGGCCGCAAACCCTGCCACCACTGCCGGCCGCACAAGCCGCACGGGGCTAATACCACAGCTTTTGCAGGCAATCAGTTCACTGCGGCGCGACAGTTGACTATAGGCAAGGAGTGAACCAAAGAGCGTCGCCATGGGAATCCCTAGAACCGCAAAGGTGGGCAAGCGCAGAAAAAAGACTTGCAGGGCACTGAGAATCCCCAGGTTGTGCTCCACCATATTGCGAATGAGGTAGAACACCGTACCAATCACAGCAGCGATCGCCGTAAAAATGCCAAACCCAAAGACAAAGGGACGAATCATCTCCCGCAGGATATAGCGATCCAACCGGGAGAATCGCGGCTGCCAAGGTATTTTTTCAAAGGGGCGGGCGATCGCCAACATGTTCTATAGCCCCAAACGGGGTTTCGCCAACTTCCAATAGCGAAAGAATCGCTTCAAATCGGCATCGGCAGGTAATGTCACAAAGGGGTCTGGCTCTAGAATCTCCAGCGGATACGCCAATTGCTGGCAAATGGCGCGAAAGCGCGGACTCGGGCTGGCCATGGTTACCACGCGATCGCCCCCGTGCACCTCAACAAAGGCATTCACCAAAGGAGCCACCTCGCCACGGTACATTTCCACCGGTAGATCCAGCAGGCACTCATAGAGAAACACCAGCCGCTTCAGGCGAATTTGCCACTCCTTCAGTAATCCTACGTCCCAGACAAAAATGGCCGGCGCGTTGGGATAGCGGTTAAAGATCGGCGCCTTGGGATCAAGGCAGTCTCCATGAACCCAGAGAATCGGCTGCCCCATTAGCGCTGCATTACCTCTTTTTTCAACTGTTTGCTGTCCCGCTGCGCTGCTGCCGCCAAGTCCGCATCCAAGAGGGTTTGCCCCGTCGCCGCCAAATAGACATCGTCTAGGCTGGGGCGGGATTGCGCCAAGCTAAAGAGGGGGAGTCCTGCTTCCTCTAGGGTTGTCCTAATGGCTGGAATCGCCACAGCAGCATCTGTAACCACCAGATTCAAAGAATTGCCCTGGTTGGCATTAATCAATGCCGATTTCACGCAGTCCAATTGACTTAAGAGGGCCTGTGCCCTTTGCGCCTCTTGACGGGGGGTAAATTCCCGCACCCGCAGCGTGACGCGATCGCCACCGATATTGGCCTTGAGTTCCTCTGGCGAACCGCTGGCAATCACCCGTCCCCGATCTAGAATCACTAAGCGATCGCTGAGGAGATCCACTTCCTCAAGGTAGTGGCTGGTCAAGATAATCGTCAGTCCCTGGGCTTTAAGGTCCCGCAGCACATCCCAGATTACTTGGCGACTTTCAATATCGAGGCCTACGGTGGGTTCATCCAAGACCAGCACCTGGGGTTGATGCAGCAGCCCTGCCGCGAGATCAAAGCGCTTGCGAATGCCCCCGGAGTAGGTACCACACTGGCGATCGCGCCATTCTAGGAGATCCAAGCGCGTCAACACCGCCTCAATCCGCTCTGGAATCAGGGCACGGGGAATGTGGTACAGTGCCGCCTGCAATTCTAAAAATTCCTGACCCGTGAGGATTTTATCGAGAGCCACCTCCTGAGCCACATAACCTAATTTTTGGCGCACTAAATGGGGTTGGTGGAGAACTGAAAAGCCACAGACTTCCAATACCCCAGCATCCGGACGCGAGAGGGTGCACAGACAGCGCAGCGTTGTCGTTTTCCCTGAGCCATTCGGGCCCAACACCCCAAAAATTTCCCCTTGATAGGCTGTAAACGAGACATCGGCCACTGCTGTAATGGCACCGTAGGATTTCTTCAGATGTTCGACCTTTACCGTGGCTGTCATGGTCATTCACAGAGGTCAAAGTTTGGAAGTCCAGCGTCTTTAGACCTGGGAGGAAACAGAACTCGGCGACTTTAGTCGCAGTCATACGTGATATAACCTTAACACACCTTAACAGGAAACAAACTCTGACACTGACTTGTAAATTTCCGCCAACCCCTGAACAGTCCCTCAAACTCGAGGAGTGGTTGAAGGCACTTGCCGATGCTTGCAACTCTAGTCAATGGGGCAATCAAACCAGCGATAATAAGCAAAACTTGACGGGTATCCGTGGGCGCACAAACCAAAAGCCTCGAAACAAGACTGAACGGAGACGCTCGAAGAGTTGGGCGTTCTTTCAGTTGCTTGACATCCTCCCCGGCCTGTTAGCTTGCCCCCGCGTAGCGATAGGCCGAAGAAGTTCCCGCTTCCCACCGCCCACGCAGTTCGATCCACAGGCCATATGGGTTCCCTCCCGCAAGACGGGAGGTTGATGCGCCGAGCCAATCGGCGTTGTCCTCAAAACCCCATGCCACGCCCAAAAACCGACCTTGTGGTTGGCGGTTGCCCGCTGACACATGACCACGGCGCGGACAGGTGCGACTCGTGTTCTGGGGTGGCACCACCACCAACCAGCCGCCCCGCGAGGCCAGCTTGCAGTCCGGTTAGCGGCGGAACTCGAACCAGCTCTGATCGAGGATAGACTTGACCCGAACGTATCTGCCCGGCTGCTCCAGTGTCCCTGCCTCTGCACCTGCGAGTCCTCGATACACACCATCGCGGGGTTTTTGCGGGTGGCGGTCGAGGTCTTGGGCAAAAAGTCGCGGCGCACGTTGGCTATGCGGGAATGAATCCGTCGTTCAACAGGCAGTTTGCCTTTGGTCGGCTAGGGGTTTGACAGCCATAGGGTATAAATTTTATGATGGAGAGCTGTTGAGTTTGCACGGAACAGGTTTTCCAAGAGGCACGCATCCCCTCACCTGCACGGCAAGGAGTTTTTTAGTTTCTATGGCATACGCAATCATTGAGACCGGTGGCAAGCAACTGCGCGTTGAAGCCGGGCGATTTTACGATGTGGAGCGGCTCCCCGTCGAGCCGGAGAGCACAATAGATTTAGAACGGGTGTTGTTGGTGCAAACCGATAGCCAAGTTTACGTGGGTCAACCCTACGTCAGTGGCGCGGTTGTCTCGGGTACGGTGATGGAGCATCGGCGTGGCCCTAAGGTGATTGTTTATAAAATGCGTCCGAAAAAGAAAACCCGCAAAAAACAAGGCCATCGCCAAGAACTCACCCGCATCATGATCAACGAGATTCGTCTTAACGGTGAATCCCTAGGAGGTTAACATGGCACACAAGAAAGGAACCGGTAGCACACGCAACGGTCGCGACTCAAACGCCCAGCGTCTAGGCGTCAAGCGCTTTGGTGGTGAAGTGGTAAAAGCGGGTCATATTCTTGTACGGCAGCGGGGGACAAAGTTTCACCCTGGAGTCAATGTCGGTCGCGGCAGTGATGACACTCTTTTTGCGACGATTGCGGGTGTGGTCAGGTTTGAGCGCTATGGCAAAAATCGCAAGCGGGTGAGTGTCTATCCTCTAGCAGAGGCCTAAAGCGACTCTTCGACAAACGGTCAAGAATTGTTCAATTGGGTCAATCCGTCGGATTGGCCTTTTTGTTTTTTCAGCCCATGACCTTCTTAGGAGAGCCGTGACTTAGGGATTGTAAATTTCGATGAACAGCTTGCTTTAAGATCGAGAAATTGTTAAATTAGATACAGAAATCAATCGTTCATCCCTCGCAAGACCTCAGTAAAGGCTCCGCAGACTGAGTGTAATTGTCCACGAGGGACGGAAGTAGGGAAACAGCTCCCGAAGGAACGCGCCTCAGGCAGTTCACTTTGTATTCAAAATGGGGCGAAAACTATGACTACTCTTACTTATCGCGGCGTCCAATACAACTACGTTCCTCCAGGAATCAACACCCAAGCTACGGATGTCGTAGCTAAGTATCGCGGTAGCACCTATCGTGTGGCGGCTGAGACGCATCCTCCCGAGGACTCCTTAAAAATCATGACCTACCGTGGGGTCAAGTATCAAAAAGGCAAACAGCCCGCAGGCGTTCCCGCTGCTCGCTTGGCCGATAGTGTGGCTTCTGTGCCCATGACGGCAACGGTCAACGACATGGCTCGCTCCTTGGCGAGGGCACATCATGTGATGATTAAAAGCCGTGAACAAACCCTCCTTGCCCGTATGGCAGGAGCAATCGGCATGCCTGTGACAGCGGCTCACTACTGGAACCAAATCCAAGGAAAAATTAACCCGATGTTTGGTGCTATCTACGATCGCTCCTATGTGGCGCTGAGCTGAGGCAGAAATGACACTGGGTTGAATTGATTTAGTAGAAAAACTTTGAGGGAGTCAGGTCATCCTTGGCTCCCTTTTGCTTTGGGCATTAGCCCCGCCGATCCCAAGGCCCCCAGATGGCAAAGGTCATCCCCGGATGGTAGAGATTGACAAACAGGGTTTGGCCATCGGGTGAAAAGCAAATCCCTGCGAGTTCTTGGTCATTGAAGGCATTGCGGGCAAGGGTGTAAAGCCGTCCTTGGGGCGTGATCCCGACGAGGCGATTGGTGCCATCGTTACCATCTTCACAGCAAATGAGATCTCCCCAGGGAGCCATTGTCAAGTTATCGGGACAATCAAGAACGTCTTTACCCGGAGACTCGACAAGTAGTTCAATCGTACCACCCTCTGTTGAGGTGCGGCTAGGACGATAACACCAGATTTGCCCCAGCTGCTTTTGCCCGCCACTGGTGGCTGTAAAGTAAAAGGCGCCGTTGGCATAGCAGAGGCCTTCGCTGCGCACAAATCGGGCAGCACCCTTCTCATAGCCTTGGTAGCGCACGGTATCTGTGGCGGGATCGGGATCGGGAATGGGAACCCACTCCACTTCAACCGGTCGGCGGCGGGGAAAGCCTTGACCTGTGTTGAGTTTAGGAGCGCCTTTAATTTTCAGTGCCTGTAGCTCACCACCAGCAGCAAGGTTTCGCGGTTCTTTGGGAATAAAGCGGTAGAAGAGACTGTCCCCCCGATCCTCTGTCTGATAGACGATATGTGTTTTTGGATCGATGGCGATCGCCTCCCGCTGAAAGCGACCCATGGCTTTTAGAGGCACGGGGTTCACCGGACCGGGAGCGGCGAAGGGGACTTCAAAGGCATAGCCATGGCGTTTTTGCACAGGGCCGTGCTGACCCGGCTGGGCTGGGGTGGCCGTGGTTTCCTCACAGCTAATCCAACTCCCCCAAGGGGTTTTGCCGCCCCCACAGTTGCGCGAGGTTCCCGCCAAGGAAACGTAATGCTTTAGGAGTTGCCGATCTTTGCTGATCACTAGGGTGGTGGTACCACCGGGGGCAAGGGGGTCATACATTCTGTCTTTGGGAGCCACGACCGCCTGAAAGGCACGGGGAAGGCCAGGGTACATTTCATGGTTGCGCACAAGAATGGTAGTGCCATTGGGGCCGGGGAAGGCGGCCATGCCATCGTGGAGGGCGGGGACGGGGGTGCCATCACTTAGGCGATCGCCCAGCTTGGAGAAGACGCGATACTGAAACCCCGCTGGCAAATCCAACAGCCCCCTAGGGTCTTTTATCAGGGGGCCAAACCCTCGCGCGGCAATGGGCTGCCCTTGAGCTGCCCGCTGGTAAAGCAGTTGCAATCCTTGGGGAAAGAGAACTGTCCCCACCCCGGCGGCAGCAAGGGTCAGGAAGCGGCGACGTTGCAAACCCATAGAAAACCCTGTGTAAACTGCACAACCAACAGCTAAAAGTTCACCCCTACCTTCATACTGCAAAGTTAGGACGTGATTCAAGGGAATTTTGTTGACAGTGGTGGACAAGTTGCTAAAATAAACTCATAACGAGTTTGGATAAGCCGATGCGCGTGTTAGATTTGCCCCTCACTGCCATTCGCCGTCCCCTCCTGCGGCAAACGGATCCCGCCAAAGTAGAGGCACTCATGGCCTCAATTGCGGAAATTGGCCAGCAGGAACCCATTGAAGTGCTGGAAGTCGAAGGCCAATACTACGGTTTTTCAGGCTGTCATCGCTACGAAGCCTGTCAACGTCTCGGACTGCCGACAATTCGGGCACGGGTACGCCGCGCCCCCCGCTCAGTTCTAAATCTGCACCTTGCCTAGGCACCTTGTCAGATTAGCCCCGGTGTGGGATTCTAGCCTGTTAGGCTCTTGAGGACAGCATCGTGACGGGTGTACGCCTTGAACAACTGACCAAGGTCTATCGCGACTCCCAGCGCGGCCATGATGTCACAGTGCTCAAGGGCATCGATCTAAGTATCGCTGCGGGCGAGTTTTTAGTACTGGTGGGGCCTTCAGGGTGTGGCAAGAGTACGCTGCTGCGGCTGATTGCCGGTTTGGATGAACCAACCACGGGCAGGATTTGGGTAGGCGATCGCCTAGTCAATGGCTTGCCGCCTAAAGCGCGGGATATTGCTATGGTCTTTCAAAGCTATGCCCTCTATCCCCACCTGACGGTCTATGACAATTTGGCCTTTGGTCTGCGCCGCACTACCCAATTGAAGGGGGTTCTACCTGCACCGCTGGAAGCAACGCTGACCCGCTGGACGCGATCGCTCCCTCAACCACTGCAACTCTCCTTTCCCCGCGAGCGGGCAATTCACCGGCGGGTGATGCAGATTGCCGAGATGCTACAACTTGATTCCCTGCTGAATCGCTATCCCAAACAGCTCTCCGGTGGTCAAAAACAGCGGGTGGCTCTAGGACGCGCCATGGCCCGCAACCCACAGGTCTTTTTGATGGATGAACCCCTCTCAAACCTCGATGCCAAGCTGCGCACCGAAACCCGCAGCCAAATTGTCCAACTTCAGCAGCAATTGGGCATTACGACAATCTATGTGACCCACGATCAAACGGAAGCAATGACCATGGGCGATCGCATTGTCGTGCTCCATCAAGGCAGAATTCAACAAATTGCCACCCCTCTAGACCTATATCAACGCCCGGCCAACCGTTTTGTTGCCGAGTTTATCGGCTCACCGCCGATGAATTTTTTAGCCGTCACCCTTAGCCAAGGGAAGATCCAGTACCACAACTGGCAGTTGCCCTTGAGCCAGCCTTTCCCCTCGGCATCGCAGGTGTGGTTGGGGATTCGTCCTGAACATTTTGCGTTGGCCACAGCTGAAGAAGTCGGTGCATTCCCTGTTCAAGTGGATCTGGTGGAAGCCCTAGGCCATGAAACGGGGCTAGCAGTGCACCTAATGGCAACAGGGGAAACCTTGCGGGTGCGCTTGCCGGGGCAACAGCCCATTCGTCGGGGCGATCGCCTGCATTTGCGCCCTGATCCGCAGTATCTGCACTTTTTTGACGCCAACACAGGGCAGCGACTAGAGCTAGAGCCATGAGCCAGCGTCTGCAAGCCCGCCTTGCGATGGCCGGCATTACCCGCAAAAGTCAACTGCGCCGTAGGGGATTCACGCGACAGCAAGCCAATGCGATTTGGTTAGGCGAACTACACCGCTTGCGCCTTGAGACCTTGGAACACCTTGCCCAAGTGCTGGGGATGCGACCTGCAGAATTCTTTCAATGGTTCTATGGCGAAGCGGTCTCTGAAGCGGCACTCCAGCACCAAGCCCTACAGATTCTTGAGCCGTTTCTGCGTTTCTGGCCGACTGCTGCCTACGCTGCTCACCAAAACCCCACTGCCCCCGCCCAACGGATTTTGCCCCTGGTCAAGCCGGTGTTTCAACTCCTAGAACTGTGGGGTGTCAAGAGGATTGGTGAAGTGGGAGACTGTGTCCCCTTTGATCCGCGCCAGCACCAGAGCGATCGCGCCCCCTTAGCGGCAGGTACACCCGTGCGCATTACCCATGTGGGCTATTGGTGGGGCGATCGCCTGCTCTTTCGGGCGATGGTGACGCCAGTAGATACTCCTGAACGAGCTGCCCCCCCAGCACATGCTCCTGAATCACCCGCTCAATAACCGCCGGTGTTGCCGAGTGATACCATACCCCATCGGGATACACCACTAAAATCGGCCCGCGTTGGCACACCCGCAGGCAATTGGCCTTGGTGCGAAAAATACAGCCCTCTGGGCGCGGTTGATCCAAGCCCAAGTCCTTGAGGCGTCTTTTTAAGTACTCCCATGCCTCTAAACCCACCGCCTTCTCACAGCAGAGGGGTTTTGTTTGATCGGCACAGAGGAATAAGTGCCGCTGAATGTGACCAAGGCCGAGGACTGCCACTTGCTGCGCTAACGAAGGAGGTAGCATAGGGGGGGTTCTAGTCTGTAACCAGTGTTTCGGGTGTTGGCAGCACCGTTGAGCAGGGGGGGGGAAAGCTGGCAGCGGTTCCATTCTGTGTCCGGCATTTCCCCAAAGGCACACTGCAAAGAGGCCTCCCAGAATTGCCGCACCTTTGCCAAAACGGGATCACCCAAGGGAGATGCGGTGCGATGACAAATCTCAAAGCTATCGGTACAGGATCAGGCCATGCCCGGGTTTTACTTCCCTGCTGGCCAAGCAATACTATAGACAATTTTCTCAGCAGCCTCACTATTTTCGACGGTTATCTATTCGATATTCTGAGGTCGAGGCCAATTCAGATTTACCCAGATGTCAACGATTTTAGAAACCCTTTCCCTGATTCTCCTCCTCGGCTTTTTTGCTGGTCAGCTGGCACGGCGACTGGGGGCCCCGGCCTTGATCGGCATGATTCTTGTGGGCATGGCCTTCGGACCTACAGCCTTGAATCTCTTGCAACCCGATGTCCTGGCGGCAGCTCCCACCTTCCGCGCCGTTGCGGTGATGGTGATTTTAATGAAGGCGGGGCTAGGTTTGGATCGTCAGAAATTGGCACAACAGGGCACAGTGGCTCTACGCCTTGGGGTGTTACCCGCCCTGTGTGAAATGGTGGTGGTGGCGGGGGTGGCGATGCTCCTACTGGGATTTAATTTGCGCCAAGGGCTATTACTGGGGGCGATCGTGGCGCCGGAGTCCCCTGCGGTCATTGTCCCCGGCATGCTGCGCCTAAAGAGCTTGGGCTGGGGCGTGGACAAGGGCATTAGCGATGCCATTCTCTCCGGCAGTGCTATTTCCGATGTGGTGGTACTGCTGCTGTTTAGTTTGCTGATGGGGGCTGAACAGGGGGGCAGCTTCCTAGGCGCTTTGCCGCCAGCCTTGGAGGTGAGTGTGCAGGCACTTCTTGAAATTGGGGGTGGCGTGATTGTGGGGTATGGCGTGGCAAGAGCGCTGGTCTTTTTGTTAGTCAAGCAAAACTGGAGTCAAAATCGGGTGCAGACAACGCTTGTCACAGCAGCAGTGGCCTTGGGGGCGGTGGGCTTGGCCGATCGCCTGCCGTTATTTTCTGGCTATCTTGCGGTCATGAGTGCGGGCTTCTTCTTAATTGAGTTGGATGCGCCCCTAGCGCGGCAACTGCGGAGCGGCTTTGATGCCCTGTGGCAAGGGGCAGAGATTTTTCTTTTTGTGCTGTTGGGCGCCAGCGTGGAAGTGGGGGTGTTGCAACGTTCCCTCGGTGTGGGCTTGGTGATTTTGGCGGTGGGCACATTGATTGGGCGCGGCATCGGTTGGTACCTTTCCACGCTGGGGAGTAATTGGACAGCCTCTGAGCGGCTCTTTTTGCTGCCGGGGAACTCGGCAAAGGCAACGGTGCAAGCTGCCATTGGTGCCCTCCCCTTGGCTGCCGGCATCCCCGGTGGGGAAACCATGCTGGCGATCGCGGTTCTTTCGATCCTGATTACGGCTCCCCTAGGGGCGTGGGCAATTCCCACGTTTGCCCCAAAACTCCTGCAAAAGGGGGAGGTGGATGCCACCAAAGTGTTGCTCCAGCCCCGAGTCGTCCTGCTGGCGCCGGTGGATCTCTCCAGCGTTACCCCCTACGTCCTGCAAAAGGCAGCGGAGTTGGCGCGGCGGGCCGATGCTGAGGTGATTGTCCTCCATGTACAGGATGTGCCTGACCCCAAAGCAATAGCGACCCTAGAAGCCCAAGTCAAACAATACCTAGCGGATATTCGCTATCGTTTTATTGTTACCGCTGGCCCGATTACACAGGCCATTTTGGATACTGCCGCCCTGTACAATGCCACTGAAATTATCCTTGGCAAACATGGTCAAGGGGGTCTCCAGCGTGTGCTCATGGGGTCTGTGTGTCAAAGTGTTCTTGAGGCCTCAACTCGACCCGTGCTGATTGTGGAGGAACCCCGCCTGTGATTTCAATTCATCCTCGGTTGCGCCCTGCCCTAGCCGTTAGTCTTGGCGCCATCCCCGGTGCTTTGGGTCGCTTCTTACTGGAGGCCTATTTGGAACCCTATCTTGGGGGCAATTTGCCCTTTGCCACGTTGATCGTGAATGTCAGTGGCTGCTTTCTTTTGGGCGTCATCGCCCCCTTGGCCTTTGCCCGCACATTTGTGCTGCACCCCGAGTTGCGCTTGCTATTGACAACTGGCTTCATCGGCTCCTACACCACTTTTTCATCCTACGAGTTGGACAACGACAAGCTCTTTGGCGAGCAAAGTTGGCCAGTGGAGGGCTTTTACTGGCTGGGCAGTACGGGCTTGGGCTTGCTGGCTTTGGAGTTGGGTAGCCGTCTGGTGTTGTGGGGACTGGCCTATTGGGAGAAATGGGATGATCTCGCCTGAGGGACTCTTGGCGATTGCCCTTGGCGCGGTGCCGGGGGCGCTAATAAGGTACTCCGTTGGCCTGTGGAGCGATCGCCGATTCGGAACGCCAATCTTTGGCACCCTGAGTGTCAATCTCGCGGGAGCCTTTCTCATGGGCTGGTTGAGCCATGGTTTCAGCCGTTGGGGAGTACCGCTGTGGCTTAGCTATGGGGTCACTGTCGGTTTCTTGGGGGCCTTGACCACTTTTTCCACGTTTATCCTCGAAGTATCGAACCTGCGCCGTGAAGGCTACCCCCGCATTGCGTGGTTTTATTGGCTTGGCACGCCCCTTGTGGGCTTTTTAGGGGTTGAACTGGGAATTTCCCTCTCTCGCGCACTCTAACCCTAGTTCATGCCGCTGGGGCTACCTCACTTTAGGGGCAAGGGATTATTGTTCGCCCATCCTTTGGAGCCGTTGGCGATCGCAAATCCTAATTTCAGCACCGTTGACACTGATGATTCCCTGTGTGCTCAGCTCATCAAACGCACGGGATAAAGTGGCGGGAATTGTTCCTAAGAGGGCAGCTAGCTCAGTTATTGAAGACCTTGACACGCCCCGTATTGATTGTATAGAACAGGAACACCAAAAGACGGGTGCCGCCCTAGCACAACTGCGGTGGCTAACCGATGACTTTCGCCCTCCTGAGTGGGCCTGCAATACCTACCGCGCGCTTTTGGCAGGGCTTTTGAGGCTGGAGCAAGATTTGCACCGGCATATCCACAAAGAAAACAATATCCTGTTTCCACTGGCGATCGCCAACCTCTGAGTGCCCCCATGCTATTCAAACTTCTGGTTATTCTCCATACCCTAGGGGCAACGGTTTGGGTGGGGGGACATCTGACTCTTGCCCTGACAATTCTACCCAGTGCCCTAAAACAGCAAAATCCAGAACCTATCCGGCAGTTTGAGCAGCACTTTGAAAAGTTGGGTTTAGGAGCGCTGCTTGTGCAAGTGCTGACCGGCGTTGGCTTAACGCTAATCTATTTTCCCGAACTAAGGGGATTTTGGCCACCGCAATCTGTAGTGTCGCAGTATGTTGTGATTAAGTTGGGCGGGTTGCTAGCAACCCTTGCTCTAGCTGTACAGGCTCGCTGGTTCATTATGCCAAACCTCACTGTTGCAACATTGCCTTGGTTGGGGCTGCACATTGTTGGTGTGACTGTTCTTGCGGTGCTGTTTGCCGTTATAGGGGCAGGAATTCGCTTAGGAGGATTACTGTAGTGGAGGAACAAGCCATGAACCTCTTAGAATCATTAACCGTTGCTCAAGCTGCGCCAGCACCAAGGAGCGGCAAACCATGGTATGTGCCAACCTGCTCGCCGGAGCATGGGATTTATGTCATGCTACTTGTGGCCTTTCTGACGGGAGCAGCCACAGCGCAACGTTGGACTTGGGCAACAACTCTAGCATTGGTGTGCGCTTTCAGTGCCTTTCAAGCAGAGCACCCCTTGACACTACAACTGAAGCAACGGCGGAGTTGGAAACCTCGCCTTCTGGTGTGGGGAAGTCTCTATAGTGCCCTTGCCCTTAGCATTGCTTTTTATCTTTATTGGCAAGTGCCTTTATTACTTTGGATCTACCTAGGGGCGATCGCTATTTTTGCAGTAGATAGTATTGCTGTTTTTTATCATCAGCGCAAAGCTGTCTGGAATGAGTTGCTCACCTTTGCCGGGGTGTGTTTAGTTGCTCCCCTAACGGCGATCGCTACGACTGGAACAGCCACTGTTTCCCTCATTGGGCTGTGGTTGTTGAATACCCTTTTCTTTAGTAGTGCAATTTTTACAGTCAAGCTGCGTAAGCTGAAAGGGACTTCTTGGCTCGACGGAGTAGTTTATCATGTTCTTGCGAGTCTCATCATTGGTGGTCTTTGCTGGCTAGGCTGGTTATCTCCCTTGGCGGCGATCGCCTTTTCTATTGCGGTACTGAAATTTGGCCTGATTGCTTGGCAACTGAATTGGTACAGAACCACAGCAATACAAAATGTGGCCCTGCTGGAGACAGGCTCAGCATTTTTGTTCTTGAGTTTAAGCGCGATCGCTCTGCTGCCTGCTGACCTTGCCAGTCGTTAGAAAATGGGCAAGTTGGCATTGTCCATTGGTTAGGAGAAGGCTCTATCGGTCAGCCGCCAAGACTGGCCAGGAGCTTGGCCTCCTCCTCTTTGGAGATGACGCGGCCTTGGTTTTCGTAGTCGGGAATTTGGTCAAAGTAGAGGTAGCGATAGAGATCTGCCGCAAAGGGATCAATTTTGCGCGTCACAATCTCTAGGTACTCCTCGCGAGTGGGAATGCGTCCCAGTAAGGCACAGACGGCTGCCAGCTCTGCGGAACCCAGATAGACCCGTGCCCCCTTGCCCATCCGGTTATTGAAGTTCCGTGTAGAGGTGGAAAAAACCGTTGCATTATCGGCAACGCGGGCTTGATTGCCCATACACAGAGAGCACCCCGGCATCTCTAGGCGGGCGCCCGCTGCCGCAAAAATGCTGTAGTAGCCCTCTTCGCGCAACTGCTGCTCATCCATGCGGGTAGGAGGCGCAATCCAGAGGCGTACTTTCACCGCCCCTTCCCCTTCCAGCACTTTGGCAGCGGCACGGTAGTGACCAATATTGGTCATGCAGGAACCAATAAAAACCTCCTGTACCGGGTCGCCGGCACATTCTGAAAGGGGTTTGATATTGTCGGGATCATTGGGGGCAGCAACCAGGGGTTCTGTAATCTGGTCTAAATCCACCTCAATCACATCGGCATACTCAGCATCGGGATCCGCAGCGAGGAGACTGGGATTGGCCAACCATGCCTCCATCTTTTTCACCCGCCGTAAAATTGTTCGCGCATCCCCATAGCCGCGAGCCACCATATTTTTTAGGAGTATCACGTTGGAACGCAGGTAGGTGGCCACGGTTTCCTCACTCAGCTTAATGGTGCACCCCGCTGCCGATCGCTCCGCTGTGGCATCTGTCAGTTCAAAAGCCTGCTCCAGTTGCAAATCCGGCAGCCCCTCCATCTCGATGATCCGCCCGGAGAAAACATTCTTTTTATTCTCCTTGGCCACTGTGAGCTTGCCCTGCTGGATGGCTACATAGGGAATGGCATTGACAATGTCCCGCAGCGTCACCCCTGGTTGGAGCGAGCCTTTGAAGCGCACCAACACCGACTCCGGCATATTGAGGGGCATCACGCCCAAAGCGGCGGCAAAAGCCACCAAACCAGAGCCTGCAGGAAATGAGATGCCCAGAGGAAACCGGGTATGGGAATCACCACCGGTGCCCACCGTATCCGGCAAGAGCATGCGGTTGAGCCACGAGTGGATAATGCCATCCCCCGGTCGCAGCGACACCCCTCCCCGCGAGGTAATAAAGTCCGGCAGTTCTTTGTGGGTTTTGATGTCCACGGGCTTGGGATAGGCGGCGGTGTGGCAGAAACTTTGCAATACCAAATCCGCCCCAAAGCCAAGGCAGGCCAGTTCCTTAAGCTCATCGCGGGTCATTGGGCCTGTGGTGTCTTGGGAGCCAACGGTGGTCATCACGGGTTCGCAGTAGGTGCCGGGGCGGACGCCGGGGAGACCACAGGCTTTACCGACAATCTTTTGCGCCAAGGTATAGCCCTTGCTGCTCTCAAGGGGTGGCTGAGGACGGGTAAAGAGGGGACTGGGGTCTAAGCCAAGGGCAGCGCGGGCTTTGTCAGTGAGGGTACGACCGATGAGGAGGGAAATCCGTCCGCCAGCACGCACTTCGTCTAAGAGGGTATTGGGCTTGAGGGTAAAGCAACTGATAACCTCTCCGGCTTCATTGGTGATTTCGCCGCGGTAGGGGTAGATGGTCACCACATCCCCCATCTTCATGGGGGTGACATCGCACTCAATGGGCAGCGCGCCGGCGTCCTCTAGGGTGTTAAAGAAAATGGGTGCAATCTTGCCCCCCAGACATATCCCCCCTGTGCGCTTGTTGGGGACGTGGGGAATGTCACGACCAATGTGCCAAATCAGCGAGTTGGTGGCGGACTTGCGGGAGGAACCGGTGCCCACCACATCTCCCACATAGGCAAGGGGATAGCCCTTTTGCTTCAGCTCAGCAATGATTTGCAGTGCCTGGGGCAGGCGGCTTTCCAGCATGGTCAAGGCGTGGAGGGGAATGTCGGGGCGGGTGGTGGCATGGGGAGCAGGGGAAAGATCATCGGTATTGGTTTCGCCCGCCACTTTGAAGACAGTCACGGTAATAGCTTCGGGCAGGGGGTCACGGTGGGTAAACCAGTCGCCCTTGGCCCAAGATTCCATCACTTGCCGGGCATAGGTGTTGCCTTGATCCATCAGGTCCTGGACATCGTGAAAGGCGTCATAGACCAGTAGGGTATGGCCTAGGGCAGTGGCGGCCGCCTGGGCCAGCTCCCTGTTTTCATGGCGCAGTAGGTCAATGAGGGATTGGACGTTGTAGCCCCCAAGCATGGTGCCGAGGAGTTCCACGGCTGCAACGGGGGAAATGAGGGGGCTGGTGAGTTCACCCTTGGCGATCGCCGTCAAAAAGCCCGCCTTGACATAGGCTGCTTCATCAACCCCAGGGGGCACGCGATCGCGAATCAGATGCAGTAGATACTCTTCTTCTCCCACTGGAGGATTTTGCAGTAGATCACAAACCGCTGAGGTTTCCGCCGCCGTCAGGGGCAAGGGGGGAATGCCCAAGGCAGCTCGTTCTTGGGTGTGCTGACGGTATTGGCTGAGTACGGTTGTGTCCACGCTGTTTAACCTCAATTCACAACAAATGGCGGATGGGGGAAGGCATTGAAGTGCAGATCCAGATTCTAAAGTACAGAGTTGCGTTGAGTTCTTTAGTTACTTTAGATACCTTTGGGGCGATCGCCCCTAGCGCCAGTCTCGCTGTAACTCTTCCGCAACGCGGCGGTAATCTGCTTGGGCTTCTCTGGCCTGTTTGCCCTTCCATTGGGTGATGGGAACGCCCTCAAGAGCTGCCCGTTCGTGGGCTTTGTAGGCGCGAATAAAAGAGTGACAGGCCGCCACCCCCAACTGCAGGAGGGTATTTTGGGCTTCGAGAGCCTCATTGACGCAACGGGGATCCACGCGGGTGAGCAGGACGCGGTGGGGAACCTTAGACGGCTGCACCACCTGCTTGACAGTTTCAATGAGGGCGGCAAGGTCAATGGGGGCGGGTGGGGTGGGCAGCACCAAGTAGTCCGCAATGGGCACGACCGCTGCAAGGGCAGTGGAGGCTAAAGCGGGAGGGGTATCCACCACAATGAGATCATAGCCAGTGAGCTTGCGCACATTGCTGAGGAGTTTTGGGTTCACCTCTTGGGCGAGATCGAAGCCCATGGACCGGCCGCCGCGCTGAAACCACCAGGTGGCGGAAGCTTGGGGATCGGTGTCCACCAATAGCACTTTGTACTGCTCGGCATAGGTGGCGGCAAGGTTGATGGCCGTTGTGGTTTTGCCCACGCCCCCCTTTCCATTGAGGATGGCCACTAGACGGGGTTGCGCCAAGGCTCTGCCCTCCTAAAACTGCCGCAAAAAGCGCAAATCACTGGTGTAGAAGCGGCGAATGTCGTCAATTTGATGCAACACCATGGCAAACCGCTCTACGCCAAAGCCGGCGGCAAAGCCCGTATAAACCTCTGGATCGTAGCCAACGTTTTTGAGGACGGCGGGATCCACCATGCCGCAACCCATAACTTCTAGCCAGCGTCCCTGCCACTGCACATCCACCTCGGCGGAGGGTTCGGTAAAGGGAAAGTAGCTGGCACGGAAACGAATGGGCACCTCGCCGAAGAGTTCAGCCAGGAAGGTTGTGACGGTTCCCTTGAGGTCGGTAAAGGTCAGTCCCTCATCCACTGCCAAAATCTCAACCTGGTGAAACACGGCTGCGTGGGTCGCATCTTCGCTATCCCGCCGGTAACAGCGCCCCGGCGCCACAATCCGAATGGGGGGATCGTTCAGTTCCATATAGCGAATTTGCACCGAGGAGGTGTGGGTGCGCAGGAGATTGCCATCGGGCAAGTAAAAGGTGTCCTGCATGTCGCGAGCCGGGTGATCCACCGGGGTATTCAGGGCTTGGAAGTTGTAGTAGTCGGTTTCCATCTCTGGGCCATTGGCAACCCTATAGCCAAGACCCACAAAAATATCGAGGATGCGGTCAATGGTGCTGTTGAGGGGATGAATGTGCCCCTGGGGACGAAAGACCCCCGGCATGGTGACATCCAGTGTTTCTGCCGCCAGCTGGGCAGCAATTTTTTCCGCTTGCAGGGTTTGGCGCCGTGTCTCTAGCTCTTGGAGAAGGCGCTCTTTGAGGGTGTTGGCAAGGGTGCCAATCGTGGGGCGATCGCCGGCGGGCAATTTGCCCATCAGGGCAAGAATTTGCGAGAGTTCCCCTTTTTTGCCAAGATAGGCTACCCGCAGTTGTTCTAGCTGCTCAAGGGTATCTGCTGCGGCGATCGCCCCCAAGGCTCTGGCTTGTAAATCTTTGAGTTGTTGAATAAGCTGATCGCGGTCAAGGGGGGAAGTAGTCATGGCAAAATGCGGTTGCGGGATACGCAAAGATCAATGGCACCAGTCGGGGTCAAGATAGAACATTCGACCGCTGGGGAATAAGCCTTGATTATAACGCTCCGTCTGTAGTTGCGATCGCCATGGTTCGGAAATGCCCATTCCTCAGCCCACTCTCCTCCCCCAACGGACTGTACTGGAGGCTCCCCAAGCGTTTTTAACGCCAGCTCACTACTCAGCACGCCGCGAGCGGCAAACAGCCCTCCTTGCCTGTGGACTGTGGTTTTTAGCACAACTGCTCTATCTCCATTCTGTGTCGCCAACCCCCTGGCCGTGGTTAGAAAGCCTTGTGGAGGCCGCTGCTGTTGTGATCATTGGCGGTTTTCCCGTGCTGTGGTGGGCAATCGGCAAGCGGGATTTTGAGACAATTGCTCAGCGCTGGCCAAGACGATTACTCCTAAGTTTGGCGCTGTACCTCACGATGGGCCTGCTGCTGCCGGGGGTCACTTACTTTCCCTGGTACCCAATTCTCAGGAATTTACTCTTGGCCGATCAGCCGTGGCTGAATTTGCTGATTTTTCTTGGCGGCGTCTGGGCAATGCTGCGCGTTCCTTTCCTCCTACGGCAGAAAACCACGCCGAGACCTGTGTTGTGGGGGTGGATCAGTGGCGCAGCGCTCTATTTGCTGCTTAGCCACAGCGGGCTGATGTCGCCAGCACTTCCTAAGGACTACACCGAAGGATTCCTCATTACGCCGATTTATCTGCTCCTCTGTGCTTGGGGCGATTGGCAGCGGCGACAATCTCCGCGGCGGATCCGCAGCGGCTTAGGATGGCACGACATTCCCTTGATGGCGGTCTCGCTTTTTAGCCTCTACTGGTTCTCCACCCCCTACTTTCGCTTTGGCCCTTTGGTGGCGCTGCAACTGTTTATCTTGGTGATTATTTTTGGCAGTGGGCTGGGGCGATCGCACTTTGGCTATAGCTTTGAACCGCGCCGGCGCGATGCGCGTTTACTGGGGGGAATATTTTTGGCGGCCTTGATAACCATGGTGCCCTTGGGGAGTCTCTTGGGCTTTTTGCCCTTGGCGCAATTTAACCTCACCCCTTCGCCACTTCAGGTATTTGTCTATTCGACCCTTTTTGTGCTGCGGGTGGGCATTTTTGAGGAGGTGCTCTTTCGCAGTGGGCTGATGATTTTTGTGCGGGATCTCCTGCAGCAGGCTGGGGGCGATCGCCAACGTGCGGCGGTCATTGCTTGGGGTGCCATCCTCATTTGCTCGCTGGTTTTTGGCATTGTGCATATGGGCAATCAGCCGAATGCCAATATTCAACTGCCCCTCCTTGTGTACCGAGGGGTGTATGTCCTTATGGCAACATTTGCCTCCCTTTTTTACTGCTTCACCTTTGCCTGTACCCAGCGGCTGTGGGCAGGGGTCATCCTCCATGGCTTGGTGGACGCGATCGCCGTTGTCTTTTTCGGCGCTGCTTTGG
>NZ_CALGOG010000083.1:0-7409 GCF_937958135.1 uncultured Thermosynechococcus sp.
GCTCCTTGGCTGCCTATGCCAGCGATCTGCTACGAGCCAATAATCGCCTGTGCCAGGTGGTGGATGCCGCCTCAGAAGCAGACTATTTGTTGGCGGGTTCGGCAGAGGTACGCCTAGTGATCAAGGCCTTTAGCAAAACCCCCTACTTTGTTCTGTTTCTCACCAAGGGTAGCACAAACCTGAAGCTAGTGTTTGAGCGCATTAAGGCCATTTTGGCGGATGGGAAGCCGCTCCTACCCCCTGTACAGGACAACACCACCTCCGTTGCCCAACTGCTCTTGAGCTACGCCCGGCGCTATGCCCCAGATCCTAACTTTGTGGCGCTGCGACTGTCGTTGAAAACGGGTCTGCACCGTGAACGACTGGAGAAAGGTCAGCTGGATGAACGGGAAGTGCGCATTCTCTATAAAGGTGTGGCTGATATTTTGGGCGTAGAACGTCTCCCCATTCCGCTTCCCTAGCGTTGTTCAACCGACGCTCTTCAACAGGTCATCAAGATTTGAAACTATGTTTGAACATCTCTACATTGATCGCCCTCGGAAGCTGGTGGCTTTTTTTAGTGAGCCGGTGATTTTCCACTGTCACCACTACAATCTATTTCTCCAGCAGACGATTGAAGACCCCGACTGGATTGATGGGGTGAGTATTTTGCAAACCTCAGCCCAAGAAATTTTCTATAGTCTGCTTGCCAATGCCTTCAAAAGGTTGGGGCTGCAAACAGCGGCGGAACGTCTTGCTACCGCAGCGCACATTTTTAGCTTTTTGGGCTTTGGCCGTCTCAACTTTGAGGTGACAGAAGAGGGGGGCGAGGTGGAATTAACCCACTCCCACTACGCAGAGGGCTGGCTAGGGAAATATGGTGAGCAGGTCAACCGTACAAAACCTATTGATCATCTAGCGGTGGGTTATGTGGCAGCAGCCCTAGATGCTACGTTTGCGGCGCTGGGTACCTATGTGGCCGAGGAAACCAGTTGTGTGGCGGTAACACGGCAAGACCACTGCATTATTCAGGTGACAAAGGCAGCAGTGCCTCGCTCCCTGACGCCGAGTCCGCAGATGGGCAAGCTGATTGATCAACCCGTCCCTTTTCCTAAAGGAGACACCAGTGTGGACTATGAAGCGGTCAATGAAGCGCTGTGGGGACTGCCCCTTGAAGGAGATACCAATGGCCAAATCCGCGCCTTTAACGTGCTGCTAACGCGAATGCCCGCCAACTACTACAACCGCATTCAGTACCGCTTCCTCGATGAGCTACAAAAGGTGGATCCACAGCTTCTGGAAGTGGGTCAAGCTCTAATTCGGGAATCGGGTCATGTCTGTGTCTTTTACACCTTTGGCAATATTATGGAATCTTTGGAGTGGGAAACGGTTGTTGGCCCCATGTTGAACACCGATACCGATTGGATTCACGGCGGCTATGCCGTTGCCAGTAGTTTGGGGTGGGGGCGCTGGCAAGCCCTAGAAGTGGTCAGCAATGAATCCTGTCGGGTGGCGATCGATGGCAACTACGAAGCCAACTACTTCTTAGCCTCCTACCCTCCTGCTGCCCAACCGGCCTGCTACTTTGCCCAAGGGGCGGTGCCTGCTATGATGAACATTGTCTATAACGGACATATCGAACGGAAGCCGGTTTTGGACGAGGCCTTTTACAATCGTCTCTTTCAACGGGGCGGTGTGTTTCAAGGGGTAGAGGTGAAGGCACGGGAGAAGGGGGATCCTTGGTGCGAATTCTATGCCCAACGCCCATAGGTCAGGTCTAAGCAATGCCAATTCAACTTTCTAAACGGCGGGAATGTGGGGGTACATGGGTGGTGGATGTGGATTTGGGGCGATCGCCCACCGGCGAAGAACTCACCACTGTTGCCCAACGCTATGGCGGTCGCTGTCGCCAATTTCAGCAGCTAATATGGCTAGATTTCCCTAGTGGTCGGATTACGGCTTCACTGCGGCTGTCGCGGCTGACAATTCGGCTGGAGGATAAAACTCTCGAAGCAGCGATTATTGCGGAGTTGCAGCAGCTTGTAGAGGCCAATGGGCCGGCCTGTGCGGTGGATCTGTAGCACTGCTTATGGGGGGTTGGCTGGGCACCTACGATTTCCTGTTGGTTTCGATGACTTTAGGGGCGATGTTGGCTCTGTCGCTCTATTTGCCCCTGATGAGTGGCCAGCTCTCCCTTGCCAGTCCGGCCTTTTATGCCATTGGCGGCTATGTTGCAGCCTTGGTTTCAACCCGTGTGTTTGCAGGGCTTAACCCCTATCCCGTGCCCTTGGTGCTAGGGGAAATGGTGTTGGCGGCGATGGTCTGCGGTCTGGTGGGATGGGGGTTGGGGGTACCCGTGTTGCGGCTGCGGGGGGTCTATTTTGCGATCGCCACCATTGCCTTCTCGGAGGTGCTGCGGGTGTTGACCCTGAATCTGGAGATTACAGGGGGGGCGATCGGCATCTTTGGCATCCCTCAACCTTTTAGTACGCCCTTGGGCTATTTGTGGCTGACAGTGCCGTTGTTAATTGGGGTGGCGATCGCCATTGGTCGGTTGGAACAAACCCCGGCCGGCAAGGCGATGCAGGCCATTCGTGCCGATGAGTTAGTGGCACAAACCCTTGGGATTGATGCAACCCGCTACAAGGTGTTGGGGTTTGTCTTGGGAGCTATCCTGGCGGGGGTGACGGGTGTCTTGGCAGCCCACCTGTTGAATACTTGGAATCCACGTCAGGGCACGTTTGATACGGGGGTACTGGCACTGACGGCGGTGCTTGTGGGAGGCAATCGGACTTTTGTGGGGGCGATCGCGGGGGGTATGCTCTTTACGGCTTTACCCGAACTCCTGCGGGGACTGGCAGATCAACCCTATTTGCCCAGGGCAGTGGTTGCCTTTTTCCGCGATGGACGTCTCATGCTCTATGGGCTGCTGATTATTCTCGGTACACAGTTCTTTCCCAAGGGACTCTGTCAACCCCCTAACTGGCGATCGCTGTGGGGTACTATTTCAAGGTCAAGAAAACAGGTCAAGACGTGAATAATGTAATCAGTTCCCCTTAACTCGCCTGCGCCATGTCTCACCTGCATCCCCTCATTCAACTCCGTTTGCCCCTGCACCCTATCTCCACAGCCGCCAGCGGGGAAAAGTTCATTTGTTGCAGCCATATCGTCGATCCACACCGGCCGGATGCAACAGCCCTTCGCAGGGGGGTTCAGCATGTTGGTACCCAGCACTGAGGTCACTGCCTAATTCAACCCCATTGAGCACAGACCGGCCTATGACAGTTTCCCTAACATTGCCCAGTGACCTAACCCAACTGGAGGCACTCTTGAGCTGGTTCAATCAATATCGCCCGTCAACCCTGCCCATTGAAGAGTGGCTGAAATTGGAACTGGCCCTTGCAGAAGGGTTCACAAATGCGGTGCGCCATGCCCATCGGGAGCGCCCGCCCAATACTCCCATTCGCATTGACCTTTCCTTAGAGGAGACTGAAATTGAATTGCGTATTTGGGATCAAGGGGATCCCTTTGATCTATTGGCCAAATTACAGACGCTGCCCGCCCAAATTGCCCTCGATGCCGAAGGGGGACGGGGACTGCGTCTGCTAGCAACAATCACCGATGAATTGGACTATCGGCGCGTAGAGAATGGCGGCAACTGCTTGATTCTGCGCAAAATCCTCAAACCTATCTCCCGATAATGCTACTTATGGGGAAAAAGACGGGTTTCCAGTTCCTCGTAGGGGGCATCAAAGGGACAGCGATCGCCCATGGGGCACTGGCGACAGTATTTGCCCTCGCTATAGCGTTCGAGGTTTTGACGGTTGAAAAAGTAGGGCTTGTGGCTAAAGGTACTGGCCACCCACTGCCATGAGAGGTTATTACTTGCCGGATCGCCGTCGAGGAGATGCTGCAAAAACCAAGCGGCGCCTGCTTGCCAGCGCACTCGGCACCAGTGCACCACATAGGCGGCCAGCCACAGGCGGGCATGGTTATGCAAGTAACCGCTTGTTTGCAGATCGCGGCTAAAAGCATCCATACAGGCCAGTCCTGTTTCTGCGGCAATGAGTGCGGGGGGTAAATCGGTTGCATAGTCCGTTGCTTGCCAACCCGTTTTATGGGGTTCGATGTCCTGCCATAGGCGATCGCCCCAGCGGGCATAGAGGCGCTGCCAATAGTCTCGCCAAGCCAGTTGCTGGAGGAGAGCCTCCGCCTGAGGGGGAGAAGCCACCGCCGCACGCACGCGATCGCGCACTGCCGCCAAACCGATGACCCCGTGGCGCAAATAGGGTGACAGTCCAGTGACTGCCCCGGTTAAGAAATTGCGACTTTTACCATAACGCTGCGGCTGAATTTTGGCCAGTCGCTCCTGCGCCGCCCCTAAGCCACCACGGGTTTCACTGACCGCCTCATCCTCGCCCACCACATCCGCAAAGACTTGGCGCAGGTAGAGCACGTAGGCGTCACGATTTCCCTCAATTCGCTTCACAGCGGCGGCAGCCAAAAGATCTTTTGCAGAACCGGTCATGGGTTTAGGGACTGAGCAAACGTTCGAGGCGATCGCGGTGATCCAAGTATCCCACAATGCGGCGTACCGGCTGCGGATAAACCCGCACCAATGTGGGGGTCGCTTGAACTTGATCTTCTTCTGCCAGTTCTGGCTGCTTGGTGACATCCACCACCTTGAGTGTATAGGGTACCTTGAGGGAACGACTCAGCAAATCGTGGAGGTTTTTTAGGGCAACTTCGGTAGCAGGGGTTTCCCCGCGCACATACAGGCGAAAGACATAGCGATCGGGTTGCGAAGGACGCGGTACAAAGCTGCTTAGGGGCGTGGCTTCCTGCAAATCATAGACAAGCTGGTGATGCTCCCACAATTGAGGAAAACGACTGCGGTAGGCCTCTAAAGCTTGCACGTCGCAGGGATGGTGTGGATCTTGAACCAACTGCCAAGGTAAAGCAGGTTGATGCAGAGGGGCAAACAGGGCATTTAATAGGGGACGATGGGGCCAGGCCATGGCATAGACTTCTGCCGCCACCCGTAGGCATTGCTGCTCCTCGTCAAACCAGTAATCCACCGCCGCTGTGTAACAGGGCGAAAGAAATAAGGGCAGCTCCTCCAGATCCAAAAGGTGTTGCAGGGCTTGGCAAAGCGATCGATGCCACTGTCCCTGCTTCGATGGGTCGCGGCAAAAGACCACATCCTCCCCTGGTGTAAAGAGGGCCAACCCCTTGTACAAAACGGGCCTGAGGCCAACCATTTCCCTAGACCCGACCCCGTAGAATTTGTGCCATCTCGTTGGGTTTGGGGGAGTTTTCGATGGCGGTTTCCTCGTCAATGCGCCCCGCCTCATAGAGTTCGTAGAGGCACTGGTTCATCGTACACATGCCGTCGTAGCGACACTGGGGAATAATTGCCTCGATCTCCTCCACTTCACCCCGCAAAATATAGTCCTTGATGGCATCGGTGTTGATCATAATCTCGTGAATTGCCGCCCGCTTGCCATCGGTGGTGCGCACTAAGGCTTGGGCAATCACTGCCACTAGCGATTCCGCCACCTGCATCCGCATGGGGCCTTGTTCATCGGGGTTGTAGAGGTTGAGAATCCGCTCAATTGTTTTCACTGCACTGTTGGTGTGGAGAGTCCCAAAGACTAAGTGACCCGTTTGCGCTGCTTTAAGAGCCGTATTCACCGTCTCGCGATCGCGCATCTCCCCAATCAGAATGATGTCGGGG
This sequence comes from uncultured Thermosynechococcus sp., assembly GCF_937958135.1. Classification (NCBI taxonomy): domain Bacteria; kingdom Bacillati; phylum Cyanobacteriota; class Cyanophyceae; order Acaryochloridales; family Thermosynechococcaceae; genus Thermosynechococcus; species uncultured Thermosynechococcus sp. The sequence goes on from NZ_CALGOG010000083.1 coordinate 5,717, forward strand.
TCTTCCCGCAGCGACGCCTTCAGGGCATTGTCAAACTTCAGCGTATGAATGCCCACCTCCCGCTGGCGGATGAGAGAACGGCGACTTTGGTGCACAAACTCAATGGGGTCTTCAATCGAGATAATGTGCTTCGGCATTTCACTATTGATGTAGTCCACCATGGCCGCAAGGGTGGTGGATTTGCCGGAACCCGTTGGCCCTGTAACCAGAATCAGACCCTTGTGGTAGTGGCACAGGTCTTTGAAGACCGGCGGCAAATTCAACTGCTCTAGGGTCAGAATTTTTACGGGAATTAACCGCAGCACCATTGCCGGTCCTTTGAGGGCGACAAAGATATTGATCCGCACCCGACACAGCCCCTCGTATTGGTAGGCACCATCGTATTCAAGATGGGTGCGAAACTGCTCAATTTGCTGGGGCGTGAGCATTTCATTCAGCCAATGGTTAAAGGTTTCCTCGTCAGTCACGGGATGGTTACTCATCTCAATGCGCCCGCGATCGCGAAAACGAGGTCTTTCCCCTACCCCAACGTGAATATCGGAATAGCCGTTCTCGAAGGCTTCCCGCACCAATTGCTCCATCGTCGGGCCAGAAATGGGCGCAGCCGGTGTCACTATTGGCTGTGTTGGTATTGCCTGTTGGGGCATTCCCGGTTGCGGCGGCATTGGTCGCGGGGGCATGGGGCGGGGTGGCATCCCTTGAGGCGGAGGCGGTGGGGGCATCGGCGGAACACCTGCACCCCTAGGGGGACGGGGGGGTGGCATCGGGGGTGAATTGGGAACACGGGGGGGAGGAGGACTTTGGGGATTTGTCATGGGGCAACTCGTGACAGGGCTAGGAATAGATGCAGTACTTTTTAGTGTGCCACCGTTTTTGGAAAACGATAGCAATCGTTAGCCTTATGTTAAAACTTGACGACACAGGCAAACCCACAGGGGCAAGACCACGACAAAACTTAGGGTACTCAGGGCAATCGCCGCTGGAGGGATTTCAGTATTGAGTTCATATTCCTCCGCTAAAATCAAAGCCGCAAAAGCTGTCGGCGTACCGGCCATAATCGCGATCGCCAGCAAGGTGTCGCCTCGTAATCCTAAACCATAGGCGATCGCCATCATCGTTAGGGGCAACAACAGCGTTTTCACCAATATCGGCAGCAATGCTATGCGAAAGCTCTGCCAGCCGGGGAGGCAACTCAGGCGAATGCCCGTGAGGAGGAATGCCAAGGGAATTACCAAGTGAATATCCATCTCACACAGAGTCTCGATCGCCTCAGGGAAGGAAAGATCATGGGTGGCAAAGCCCGCCATTGCTGCCCAGAGGGTGGGTACCGTCGGAATTACGGCCAAAGCCCGCCACCACGGTTGATCATTCCCCTTACCGTAGTACTGACCAAGGAATGAACCCAGACCATAGGTACCGAGGGCATTTTGGGTAATGGCGTAGAAGGTCGCCCAGGGCAGTGCGGCGGCACTTAAAAGTGGAATCGAGACCCCCAAACCCACAAAGCCTGTGTTGCCAAGAATACTGGCAATTAAATAACTCCCCTGAAAGCGCCGACTTTCTCCTTCAGGCACTGTACTGCTCAGGAAAGGGGGAGTGTATTGGAGCCACTGGGGCTGAAAGTAGCGTTGCTGCCAAGCATATAAGCTTTGGGCAAGCACATACCCAACAATCAAAGCGACAAAGGCCAATA